>JASLJW010000062.1 GCA_030747885.1 Candidatus Thalassarchaeaceae archaeon | reverse complement strand
GTGTTTATCCATCTAATCCACTTGGAGAATCACATGAAGGAATACCAACAGGACGAGATGTTGAATGGGAACCTTTGGTTGATTTTAGACGTCTCGATGTATCAGAAAATACAATTCATGGAGCCGTGGCTTGGGTTCATGGAAACGAAGTTATCCATTCATTTGGAGGTAATGTATTGGTATACGGAAGATCAATGATGAAGCCCCTAATGATGAAGCCGTTCGTAGATGTTCTTGATGATTTAGACTGGACTCAGAAAGCAATTGCCTGTTCTTCCCACAATGGTGATACTGAACACGTGGCTGCAGCTCAATCTCTTCTTTCAGAATCTGAATGGGGATTAATGCAATGTCCATTGGATGTCCCACTGGTTCAATTCGGAAGGCAGGTCAGACGGCCACGGAGATGGTTTCACACTTGTTCAGGTGAGCACGCAGCAATTCTTCGAGGATTGCGCCTAAAGGGAATTAATCGAGCAGGATATACCTTACCAACATCTTCCTGGTTCCAAGACTATGTCGACCAATTACGGGATATGTTGCATCCAGAATGGGAGCCATTAAGAATTGCAAAAGATGGATGTGGACTCCCTACTGTTTCGAATACTGTTAACGAATTAGCCACGTTATTTGCGGCTCTTGTAAAAACCAAAGATGATGACTGGATTTGGGGTTCAATGTGTAGGAATCCCGATTTAATTGGAGGATTCAATCGGCTCGATTCTACAATTATCAAAGCAGGTGATGGTAGAGTGCTTGCCAAAGAAGGTGCTGATGGATTGTTAGGAATTGCAATCGAACATGATGATTGGCCAGAAGGTCTGGGAATTGTAATCAAAATTGCTCATGGATGGAATAGCCAAGCAACATGGTACGTCGCTCGAGCAGTATTGGGAGTTCTAGGAATAGAATTCAGGAACCCATACCCACTTCATCGACAGAAGGCATTTATCGTATCTGGAATTGTTCCAGACGTCTACCTTGAAAAACTTGAGACTGTAGTAACTTGGGACGAATGGGATCCAGATCGTGATCGATTTCAAATTCTAGAAAATCAAGATGAAGGAACTCCAACAAATCCCCATGGAAACGAAGGACGGATGTGATCCGTTGCTGGATTTACCAAATCACATTGGTGGGGAAGAAGTCTTTGCAATTGGAGGCGATTGGATCATCAATAATGCTCCATCTACAGGTGAAAAGATTTCTCGAATCCCTAGATCTAATCAAAATGACGTGGATAATGCAGTAAAATGTGCAAAGGAGGCAGGACCTGGATGGGCATCTCTAACAAAAGAAGAACGAGCGGGTTGGTTGGATAAGATTGCAGATTCTCTTGAACAAAGAATTGACGAAATTGCATCGCTAGAATCCTTGGATACTGGGAAACCAATTAGAATCGCAAGAGCCGTGGATGCTGAACGTTCGGTTGCTAATTTCAGATTCTATGCTAAACAAATCAGAGAATTAGAAGATGAAGAGTTTCGAATGAAAAATGCAACGAATCGTGTGCTTCGTCGACCTGTAGGGGTAGGGGCTCTAATCACTCCATGGAATCTGCCTTTGTACCTACTTTCCTGGAAGGTAGCGCCTGCCATTGGGATGGGGAATACAGTAGTGTGCAAACCTAGTGAATTAACGCCCATGACTGCGAATCTAATGATGAAAGTAATCAAGGAATCTGGCCTACCTGATGGAGTAGTGAATCTAATCCACGGAACAGGAGTAGAAGCAGGGGGGCCATTGGTTTCTCATCCAGATGTACAATTTGTTTCATTCACTGGAGGTACAACTACCGGTTCAATCGTGGCAAAAGATGCTGCTACATCATTCAAAAAAATGAGCTTAGAATTAGGTGGGAAAAATGCAACCATCATTCTCGATGACTGTGACCTAGATCGGCATATGGAAGCCATCGTCAGAGCATCCTTTCTCAATCAAGGGCAAGTATGCCTTTGTGGAAGTCGCATCCTAGTTCATGATTCAATTTATGAGTCGTTTAAACAGAAATTCGTTGACGCGGTAGAACGCCTGCAAATTGGTGATCCAGGACATCAAGAAACGGATCTTGGTTCCCTTATCAGCCCACAACATTTAGAGAAAGTAAAGTCATATGTCGATCTTGCTATTGAAGAAGGTGGAACCATTCTTACTGGCGGAGGATTGCCTAGTATCTCCTCAGAATTTGAGGGGGGGAACTGGATTTCTCCAACTGTAGTAGATGGACTCTCACCAGAATCCAGATGTTCAATGGAGGAAATTTTCGGACCAATGGTCACCTTGCACCCTTTTTCTACAGATGATGAAGCCATTCAAATCTCCAACGGAACCAGATATGGTTTAGCCGGAAGCATCTGGACCAATGATTCAACACGCGGAGAAATGATTGCGAAAAAAATGGATACTGGAATGGTTTGGATTAATACATGGCTTCACAGAGATTTACGAGTACCATTCGGGGGAGTCAAAGATAGTGGAATCGGAAGAGAAGGCGGCAAGTGGAGTTTAGGGTTCTATTCTGAAGCAACAAACATCTGTATAATGGATGATTGAACTATTCCTCTTCATCAGAAGGAAGCCGCCCCATCATCCAATGTAATGTAGGAAATAAAATGGTGAATAGACCGAGTGTAATAAGGAATGATGACCCCAGTAATTCCACTCCTATTTTTCCCATGGCAAGTCCAGTACTCGCCCCCATTCCTACCCAAACACCAATCCGAAATGGAGGATAAGAAGACCTCCAAATGCTAGCAGTCTGAATTAACCACAGTACTCCTACGACAAAAGGCCAAAGTAATGCAAGAAGAGCAATTGGCCAGAATCCAATGTGAAGCCCAACTATTCCACCCATGATTCTCTCAATTCCACGGCCATTAACATCAGGATGAATTAGTGGTAGAAAAACCATCATTGGAGTAAGTAAAAACAGTGTAAAGGCTGGTTTTTTCAATTCAAACGGTGGCGTGAAATCAAGAAGCATAATCAAACAAGAAATAGCCATTGAAATGATGAATGGAGCAAAGGCGAGGCCCATTGGCATACGCTCCCATCTCATACCTCTCGGTTAACATCTAAAGCATTCAATCATACCTATTGAAGTATCATTTAGATGGTGGGATTGATGTGCTTGGAACCAATCCGAGCAATATGGCCGGGGAAATTGTACTGGGTGCTCTAGCACCTCACCCACCTCATCTCGTTTATGCTGAAAACCCTGAACAAAACGAAGCATTTGCCGAAGGGGGCTGGGAAACTCTGCGGTGGGGATATCAACGTCTGGCTCGAAAATTAAAGAATTTAGATTACGACGTAATGGTTGTTTTCACTCCTCATTGGCAAACTTACATTGGGACACATTTCCTAGGACTCCCTCATTTCAAATCAAAATCTGTAGATCCAGTGTTCCCAAATTTATTCCGTTTCAATTACGACTTAACCGTCGATGTAGAACTCGCTGAAGCAATGCACGACGAAGCTGCTGCCGCGGGAATAATTACTAAGATGATGAAAAATCCGGATTTTCGAGTAGATTATGGCACAATTGTAAGTTGTCACTTGCTTAATCCAACTTGGGATAAACCAATTGTTACAATCTCGAGTAATCGAAACACTCACTACTATTCTGCAGAAGTTATGAACGAACAGTCAGCAGCATTGGGAAGAGCTTGTAGAAAGGCTATTGAAGAAAGTGGAAAGAAAGTTGTCCTAGTTAGTAGTCACAGCCTATCTCATCGACATTTTACAACCGAAGCACCATTGCCGGAAGATATGAGTCGAGAACATATTTACAATCATAGCAACTATGTTTGGGACATGAAACTAATCGAAATGATGAGAGAAGGTAAAATGAAAGAAGTAGTAGATATACTGCCAGAATATACAGAACAGACAATTGCAGAAACTGATGCTGGTGCCTTTACTTGGATGATGTCTGCGTTAGGATATCCTGAATACCCAGCAGAAATTTACGGTTATCAATCTGTAATTGGAACGGGTAATTTAGTTGCATCATGGGATCCAAATGAACAAACAAGAGAATTGGTCCTCTAGAGGTGAACAAATGGAAAATGAAATTGTTTTAGGCATATATTGCCCCCCTCACCCACAGCCGCTATTATGTCCTGATGCAAACGAAGGATACGGAAATTTAAGAAAAGCATTCGAAGAATGTGCAAAAAGAATCGAAGAAAGTGAAGCGGATTTAATTTTAGTATATTCGACGACTTGGCCAAGTGTTGTCGGACACCAAATCCAAGCTTTGGAAAAACCAGTTTGGACTCATGTGGATGATGATTTTCATTATCTTGGTAGTATGCCGTACGAATTTACCATTGACGTGGACTTTGCTAACTCAATGAAAGACGCTGCTGAATCTAGAGGATTATATGCTAGAACAGTAGCATACGATGGTTTTCCAATCGATACTGGTTCTGTCGTCGCTCTACGATTATTGAATCCAGAAAATAGGATCCCAGCAGTTATTCTTTCTAGCAACATGTATGCAAATAGATCTGAGACAATAGTACTAGGTAAAGCGGCGCGAGACACATTACAATCCCAAGGTAAAAAAGCAGTAGTAGTGGTTGTTTCCAGCCTCTCAAATAGAATGTTTACGGAACATATTGACCCCGTCGATGATCGAGTTCATTCTCAGAAGGACGATGATTGGAATCGAAAAATCTTGGAATTCTTTTCCGATGGAAGACTTGAAGATTTGAGTCAATTAAGTCGAGATATTCACGGGCAGATTCGTGTCCAAAAGGTTGTAGCATACAAGCCAGCTTGGTTCATGGCCGCCGCAATGGGGCAGCATAACAACTACGAGGGGGACGTTCTTGCCTACGAAGCACTGCATGGAAGTGGTGGCGCCGTCATTACCCTAACACCTGCGGGTGGATCTGTTGGAGACAAAGAATTTGACGAAGATGATGTTGAATTTTACCAAGGTGACCGAAATGTTCTGGATAAGGGGATGCTAGATTGAATTCTGATGATGGCCCAATAATCTCTGATAATGCACCACATGCAGTTGGTGCATATCCGCATGCTCGGAGAGTAGGAGATTTTCTTTTTCTTAGTGGTGTAGGCCCCAGACACCCCAAAACAAATGAAATCCCTGGTGGACCAATTCGTGATAATGATGGGAATCCATTAGATTACGACATAAGGGCTCAAACCGAAGCATGTATAGAAAATGTAAGAGCAATATTAGAATCCAGTGGAGCAAGTCTAGAAAATGTGGTTGATGTCACATCATTCTTAATCGACATGGATAGAGATTTTGAAGGGTATAATGAGATATATGGGGAATTTTTCAGCAGTATTCAAGCAACTAGGACTACGCTTGCAATTAGCGCGCTTCCCACCCCAATAGCTGTAGAAATGAAAGTCGTTGCCAATATGGGATAATTGAGGTGATTTTTTGGAAAAGAAACCCTTTGATTTCGGAGACTTTTTTGATTTTTCATCATTGATGGAAAAAACTGTTGGCCCATTTGGGGCTGTGATTTTATCCCTATCTGCAATGGTTGGAAGTGGAATTTTCGTTCTCCCTGCACTAGCAGGAAAGGAACTCTACTATGCAAGTGGAGGGATTGAAGGATCCTATGCTGCTCTTTGGTTAGCATATATTTTATCTGGGCTTGTCGTCATCCCAGGTGCGATTTCAAAGGCTGAATTATCATCAGCAATGCCAACATCCGGAGGGGCTTATGTATACATTGAACGGACATTTGGCCCATTAATTGGTACAATTTCTGGACTTGGGCTCTGGGCCTCTTTTTTGTTAAAATCAGCATTTGCTCTAATTGGTTTTAGTGCATATGTAATCTCGATAGAAGCCATGTTGGGAATAAATTTTGATGAAACGGCTGCAAAAACATTAGCCATTATGATACTCCTCATTGTTACATGGATAAATATTAGAGGAGTGAAGTTACTTAAGAAAATTCAAACACCAATTATCCTATTTTCAGTAACTGCAGTTATCTTGGTAGCAATCATAGCATTCATCAATGGAACGGTTTCATCTCCACGTGTTCCATTTGATGCAGCATTAACTGTAATGAGTAGTAGTGATGGTTGGATTGGGTTGGGATCAGCGACAGCGTATGTTTTCCTAGCATATGTTGGAGTAGTAAAAATTGCTGCTGTAGCAGAAGATGTAGTTGATCCTGAACAAAACTTACCCATTGGAATGTTCTTCTCACTAGGCATAGTTATGATACTCTATGCAGGTATTTCGTATACACTTTTCTCGGTTTTCGAGGGGGCAGATTTAGGGATTGGAAATGGAGGAGAACCTACTGCTGCTCCAATGTACTTACTTGCACTAGAAGTCGGAGGGAGCACAGTAGCATTTGTAATCGCTATATTAGCAATTTTAACCATGAGTGGAGGTGGTTTAACTGGGCTTTTGGGCGCTTCAAAATTCCCATTTGCAATGAGTCGGGACAAACTTTTACCAACAGAGTTGGAAGATGTCCATCCAATTTTTGAAACACCTCATCGTTCTATCTATGGCACTAGTCTTTGCATGGGATTAGCAATAATTTTCCTAGATGTTGCAGATGTTGCAAAACTAGCATCTGGTTTCATGCTAATGATTTTCGTAGCAGTAAATCTATGTGTAATTGTTCTAAGAAGAGTTGAATCTGAGCATACTTGGTACCAACCTAAATACCGCTTAAAATCAAGACGGTGGATACAATATTTTGGAATTTTCTTCACTGTAGTTCTTCTAATATTGATGGGATCTAAAGCCATTATTGGGGCTGGTTTTGCTATTGTTTTAGGCAGTATCCTCTATACATCATACGGTAAAATTCATTCCACATCAACTGAAAGACCTTGGGCTACATTCATTTCAGGAATAAACAACGTTGAATCAGAATTGATGAGGGCAGTTACAGCATTTCATGCGGCAGATATTGAAAATAATAATCACCTCAACCTAAGACAATTCACTGCAGCAATAAGATCCTTGGATTGGCTGCCCAATGAAAGAGGTGTAATCAGAGACTTCTTTCACATGCTAGATACAAATAGAGACGGGATATTGGATATTGATGAATTCCTAATCGTGATTAGAACCATGACTGCAGAAGAAGAATGAACAGCCGCTCTATTGAAACCTAATAGAGGAGTCCCCCCGGACGGAGAACCACATGTCAGTTGCAGGTAAGGCACGAAAAGTGACCACAAATACGCTTCAAGAAATGAAGCGTGCAGGTGAACAAATCACTATGCTTACAGCATATGACTACTCTCTAGCAAGGTTGGTGGATCAAGGAGGAGTAGACGTCATCCTTGTTGGGGATTCAGCATCAAATGTCATGGCAGGAAACGATACTACAGTTCCAATTACACTTGAGCACATGATTTACCACGCTCAGTGTGTTTCCAAAGCAGTTGACCGCGCACTAATTGTGGTCGACATGCCATTTGGAACATACCAAGGAAACTCAAAACACGCTTTGGAATCCGCTATCCGAATTATGAAGGAAAGTGGTGCACATTCTGTGAAACTTGAAGGGGGAAATGAGGTAGTTGAATCGATTGAACGGATTCTAACTGCTGGAATACCGGTAATGGGTCATCTCGGCCTGACTCCTCAATCAATCTACAAGTTTGGAACTTACACTGTTAGGGCTCGCGAAAATTCTGAAGCCGACAAATTAATCGAAGATGCGAAACTTCTCGAGAAGGCTGGGTGTTTTGCTATAGTTCTCGAAAAGATACCTGCTCCCCTAGCAAAAATGGTGTCTGAAGCTATCTCAATACCAACAATTGGAATTGGGGCCGGTTCTGGAGTTGATGGTCAGGTCCTAGTCCTGCATGACATGTTGGGCATTACCATGGATTTCAGTCCTAGATTCCTAAGACGTTACCTCAATCTTGAGGACGATATTAGGGGTGCTGTTGAACAGTATGTTTCGGATGTTCGTTCACATGAATTCCCAAACAATGACGAACAATATGAATGACCCTACCAGCCAGTATCCCATTCTTCAGATTCTGGAAGCGGCTCATCTTTTTGCGTATCTATGTCTTGAGAACGCATGGATTCAATCTGCTGTCTAGTCCAACCAGATGAAAGCAATTGCTCATCAGTCCACTGTAAAGGTACAGATACAGGAGCAGGAATAGTTTCAGGTAATTCAGAACTCATCAAAGGACGAGAGGGATTTTGTGAATAAATGGATGAGGGAGTTTGAGGTATCTGAGACGGAGCGGGAGCAACAGTCGGGGGAGTTACTACCTCAGTCTGGATTGATTCAGGCACAATAGGGATTTTCTCCATTTTTCGTTCCTTTATCATCTCCTTTGTCTTTCTGTCTGCGGCAAGTAATACACCCAGAATCATCAATAAAACTAGGACGCCGCCAACTATTGCTGCTCCTGCATCCGATCCAAACAAACCATCCATGAGTGTGGATTCGATTGTTACATATTCCAAACCATAACCATCATCATATCTGCCCTCTAAGCGAACCTCGCCTTCTCCCTTCAAATTCAAAATCCACCGTCCTTCGACACATTCCATTTCACCAGCCGAAGTATCAAATTCAACTGCACATACTGCAATCGTCACCTTGTTGTTCGCAACATCATAGGCACGCACATCTACTTCAACAGTCTGGCCTTGTTTCAATTCGCCCTTAATATCGAATTCAAGAGTATGGGGGGGACCAGGAAGTACTCCAATTAGAAGGGGCCAAGATGTATCTCCAATTGTTGCAGTAATCTGTACAGTCCCAACACCCTCTGCAAAATAGATAAAACTCCCCGTTCCTGCTGACGATGCCTCAATTGAACCAAAACCCGTTGGAACTGTCCATTCAACATCTACTGGATATGATGAACCTGCTAGATCAAATCCCTTGACGCTGAGATTGAGTGGCGATCCTGTCTGTACCGATAAAGCAAGATCTCCGTCTGTACGAACCTCGAGGTATGATGGCACTCCTTGTTCTACTTCGATAGTTGCTGAAGTTACTCTTGAACCAAGTGTGGCAACAATCCGATGTTGCCCCGGAACAGTCGGTGTGAAAGAGTAGGTAAGCGAATTAATAGTTGATTCAGGGGAATTACCTTCAACAATCGACCATACTAGACCAGTCAAATCTACTGAATTACCATCTGCATCGAAACCTCTAGGATTTAGATCAAATGGGGCATCGACTGGAATAGTGGTTGAATGCCCATCAATCTCCAAAGAAATCAATCGACCTGGGTTGACGACAAAACTGATTGAAGCGGTTCGAATTATGGAAGGAGTAATCGGATCTTCCGCTTCTGCTAGAATTGTAACTAGGCCTTCATGAGTTGCTTCAAACGAAACTATTGCACCAAAGCTAGAATTGAGGCCCAAGAGCCCATTTTCAAGCTCCCATGAAGCATTAGCAGACCATCGATTCCCTCGAATATCCTCCCATTCTGATTCGAGTATTAATGCGTCATCAGCAGTAATTCCACTAAGTGGAGAAGATGAAGAAATGGCGAGACGTCTGGCTGAACCGTGAGTAACTATTACCTCCATTTCTGCTATAAAGCCGCCATCTTCGACAATTAATGTCTGATTTCCATCATGATTAGGAGTCCAACGAAAACTACCGCCTTGTAACAATTCAAGTGATGATCCTTCAGGTAATGTCCAGTTACTAGTAGGGACTACAATCGCCTGACGGTATCCTTGTTGGTCTACTCTCTCAAGAATTAAATCGATGGATTCATCCGCAGTTACTTCGACATCATCGGTTGCAAGTTCTAATCCCACGACTGTTCCAATGACCACATTAATTGTGACTGTTCGATTGACATTTCCTGAACAAATCCAAACTGATGCTTGTCCAAGCCCAGATGGAGAAAAACGGAACTGGTCTCCACCCAACATCACTGTGGACCCCCCAGTTGAACCATGATCGTAACCTGCGGAAACTGGATTCCCTGAACCATCTTTCAGAGTGAAGGAGAAATCTTGTACTTCATCAGCAGAAAGGATGACTGGACCTGGGGGGAGAATCTCAATCGATTGCACCGAGGTACTTCCCGAACATGACCGGCCAGATGTTGAAAGAGAAATTGAGGAAACATCAAGTGTTTCTTGAGGGGGTAAAAGAGGGACAAGAAGGATGGCGATAAGGGCCACCATCAACCTAGACGTGTCCATGATCCCCCCTCATCAACTTCCCAATAACTCGTATTACCCATCCCATCATGATACCATCCAGTCTGTCCTTGTATAGTCCCCTCACAAGCAGCCATCACACCTGTAGAAACAGGTTCTTGTTGGACATGATTTTCGGGCTCTGGATCAATATTGGCCGCTTTTGCAGGCGCATCTTGTACTGGAGTCTCGTCATTATCCAATCCCTTTGGCCTTGGCGGTGCCTGAATAGAATTAGGTACCGAAGGTTGGATATTTGATTGAGGAGTTTGGTTCATCTGAGTTTGGTGTGAGATACTTGTTGCTGCACCCATGGCAGCCATATTTGCAGAATTCTGCCTATCTTGAGATGCCCCCCACGAAGGAGACATAGATGCAGAAGAACGATGCCGCCCCCTTCGATGCGATGAAGTGTCGAATGCAGAAGACGGCGGAGCACTGAATGATACTCCAGCTGGTGGAGAGGAAGATTCCGTACTTTCATCAGAAGTAGGTTCATCTTCGAAAATTTCGTCTGCTTCGTTCCGGAATCTAGGTAAGAGTACCAACATCACTGCTAGCAAAAGTACTACTGAAACAGAACCAATAGCAATTTGGCCCATGGTTGAATCAGTCAACATTGAAAGAGCACTTGGGGAAGCCGTAACGTAGATGGTTTGTTCTAATTCCAGATATTTTACTATAAATGGTAGATTTTCCCCATAGTCATCTATCTCAATTCGCCAAATATTAGATTGAAGGTGTTCTGCATCTCCAACCTTTGTTTCTACAACAATCTGGGAGGGAGCGACTGTAATTTGATTCCCAGACGCATCCAAAACAAGTACACCAAAATCAACAATATCCCCCTCAGAAAGTGTACTTCGTTTCTCTTCGTCTATTTCTATTGAAATTCGATCAGGTACGCCTGGTTCTACAGTTATTGAAAGGGTGACATCCGCTACTCCTTTTCTAGCAATCAAAGTCCAGGACCCAGTCTTACCAACTTCGTAGATGTATTCTCCAGGAGAATCTCCAGAGATAATTTGTCCTGCATCTTGCAATATACTCCATGTTACTCCATCAATTGGATTCTCATTGCCTGCTAAATCTACTCCTGAGACAGTAAGAATCACAACACTTCCACCTGGTAGCGGCCCATTTGAAAACTCATGAGAAATCGAAAGACTCTGTGGGAGGCCTGAAAGAACGAGTAAGTCGACCCTAGCAGCACGACCTGCAGCCATCCCTTCAATTTGGACATCGCCAACTATAGTGGGAAAGAATACATTTCCTGCATCTCGAATCTCTGAGGTCAAATCATCCCCATTGACTGTCCAATTAAATTGGAGTCCAGTTATTGGATTATCAAGTGAATCAAAACCCATCGGAAGTAACTCTAGAGAATCATCAGTAGTCATAGTAATCCCATCGCCCTCAAAAGAGACTCGAACAAGGCGTCCAGGAATAACATCGAAGGTGCGTGTAGCAGTGTATTGAACTCCATATTCTGTTGCAACTGCCTGTAAGGTCACTGTTCCAATTTGTAAAGGAGTGAATGTTGCACCATTTGCGAAAACAATAGGATTAGGACCACCGTCTAAATTGCTCCAAACTGCATCCAAGATTCTCTGATTACCTAAGGAATCTTGCGCCTTCATCTGGAGAAATGATTCCTCCCCTGCCTGCAATGTAGAAGAATCTGAATCGATTAATACGCTAG
>JASLJW010000061.1 GCA_030747885.1 Candidatus Thalassarchaeaceae archaeon | reverse complement strand
GTAGGTTGGTCAATCCCTCTTCCTAGAATGGATTACAGTTTCAGTTCCAGTGTATCGGGATTGGAACTAGGATGGAGAGGGGGATTTGTAGGAACAAATCATCCTGAATTTGAACCTCAGGCCATTATTACCCCCCCTAGTAGAGAAGGACCTGGGCCGAGGGTCGCGGTTACAGTCCCAGTTGCAATCCCTGACCTTGATAGTGTGACGGGGAATTCCAATCATGAGGTCACTCTTACACTGGACTCAAGATTCCAAATGATTTCTATTTCTGCACATGAAGTACGACGAGGGTGGGACGGACCATATGGAGGAGTTGTTGCATCCCAAGATGCAATTGATTTAGACCAATCTGTGGATTGGCTGATATATCCTGGAAGATTAGACCTGTTGAATGATTATGTCGGTTGGGTCCAACCTACACCAACTTCCTCAGAGAGCATCTATCACGCAGGAGGAGAAGATATTTCATTCAATCTTCAAATCGCAATCATCGACTATGATACAGAGGTGGCATAACCATGAGAAATCGAATTGATGATTCTGCGGCTTCAACTGAAATCGGTTATGTTCTAACCTTCTTCCTTGGACTAATGTTCCTTACTACATTCTCAATATGGACATTTGACATACAACAAGCAACGGAAGAACGTTGGACAAACGAAGCAATCCAAGAAAACCTTCGAGAAATTGCTGAATCTGTTGAAAGAGCAGATGCTGCAATGAGGCTCGATTCAAATGCATCTTATGCAGAACCTGTTGAACTTCGCTTATCCGCTGATACTGGGCTGGGCTTAGTCCTCTTACTTGATGAAGAGAAGATTACAATCACTGATGCTTCGGAATCTCGAGAATTTAGTCAAGAAATTTCTGCTGCATCAAGTGCCACACACTCATCGGAACTTGATTTGGCAGGAGTGCAATTAATCTGGGTATCTCTACACAATGGTACGATTTCAATAACAACACAGCAGCCAGGATTCTAACCTAGCAAAGCCCGATGCACAGAAGCTTGTACATCCCTCATTCTATCATTGGCACCTAGTTCACGGAATACTGTCAATGCCCTCTGAAGATGCGTCATTCGACTGGAACGATTTGGATCAGAACTACCTAACCTAGCAAGAATTTCACCCAAAAGCATTCTGTGATCATTTGCCTCAGCCACTGCAAGTGCATCAAGATAGTATTCCATCGCATCTTCTGGGCGACCAGTGTCCATCATTACTTCGCCCAATAACATCTTGATTTCAACTGATGCACGATGATCTGGTTCCTGAGCCATCGCAGTTAATGCCTCACTATAATGATGAACTGCAAGTTCTAAATCACCCGTCTTAGAA
The DNA here is from genome assembly GCA_030747885.1 of Candidatus Thalassarchaeaceae archaeon. Lineage (GTDB taxonomy): Archaea > Thermoplasmatota > Poseidoniia > Poseidoniales > Thalassarchaeaceae > MGIIb-N2. The sequence goes on along the minus strand of JASLJW010000061.1, from coordinate 6,567 downwards.
TACAATCGACCCAAAACAGTTCGCGCTCTAGCATGTAGATGAAGATCAACATTCAATGTTTGATCATGAGCAGCCATAGCATGATTTCTAGCAGAATCTATCTTATTCATATCCAACAATACTGATGCAAGTCTAATTCGAGATAGTATCAGATGATTTGCCGTATCGCCTTCAAGGATCTTTTCGACCTCTTCGTATGCTTCAAGTGCTCGTTTTGGTTTCCTCAATCTTCTGTGAATACTACCTATATTCAAATATGTACGGGCAGCACTTACTGCATCTCCTGTTTCAATAAAAACAGCCAAACTTTGATCCAGTAATTTTAGTGCAGGCACCAGATTTTCTCTGTGTACTTCGATATCAGCTAAGGAAGAGAGTAGTCTTGCTCCTTGCTCTGCCAAACCATGTTTTTTAGCAAGGGGTAACGCCTCATTATGACACTCCTCTGCCTCAGCCCAACGATTTTGCAAAATCAAAAGATCTCCTTTTATCTCTAAGAATGAAATAAGTGAGACATCTTTCATCTCGGAATAATCCAAGGAGTCCAAAACTGTGAGTAAATTTGTATGCCCTGCTGCAACTAAATCCTGACCCACATCCCCCAAAACTTGGGCAAATTCTTCTGTATTCCCTGCTTCGGCTAAATGATGAAGAAATTCCAAATCATCCATTCTAGAACCACGATGATTTCGATAATGTGATGCTGCATTTTCGTGAAGTTCTTTACGCATTACATCATCCATAGAGGACGTGAGAAATTCACGAATTAAATCATGGACATCAAATGACTCTTTGGAAATTTGACGTGCTAATCCCTTCTCAACTAATCCATCTACCAAATCAATGTCGATATTTGCCTTAGAAATTGCTTCCATTGGAACTGCATCTCTGAAAACTGCTAATGCACCTAGTAACCTCTTTTCACCACCAGATAATCTACTGAAAATTTCCTCTTCGATGAACGTTTCAAGTGTCTCGTGGAATGTATCTCCTACGCCTCCCCGATTAATCAACTGAAGGACCAACGGATGACCACGTGATAGATTGTAGAGATGAAGGAATGTAGTCGGATCTAAATCCGGAACCTGATTTAACAAATGTCTGCATGCCTCCTGATCTAAACCATCTAGAGGCATTACCAAAGTTGTGATTCGACCCTCAGAATCCTTCTGTGGAACAACCATTCGATAAGAACGAGAGAAAAGAACCAAACCCACCTTTTCACAAACATCTAATCTCTGAGTCAAACCTCGAATAATTCCAATAAGAATCTCATCATTTACCTTGTGCAAATCATCAATCACAATCAATGCAGGAACTGTTTCTAAGCTATTCAAAATAATTTCCAAACTAACATCAATCTGAGGTACAGATGTCCCATGTAGGTAATCAGCTAAATCAGATGAACCAATCTGTAAGAGCCATTCTCCCACTACATCAAGGAAGGCACGAGAACCATCCCAATCTTGACACCTATGATAGAGTAAATTTCTCTGATGAGTAAATTCGCCAATAAGTCTCCCTGCCATCGAGGTCTTTCCGATCCCTGCAATACCCGGGACCAGAATTGATGTTGACTTGGAATCAAGAAGTGCCACCATGTTTTCTAGTTCAGTCTCACGTCCGTAGAAACTACGTGTACGAGGTAAATCAGCAAGTGAGTTGACTAATTGTTTCTCTATATGTTTCGACAGATCCCTCTCAATAATCTCAGGACTTAGTACCCTTAGATCTAAAACACCAGATTCATCCAAGTAACGAATAATATCTACAACACGCATAGGAAAAGATAGATGATCTTGAGCAGTACCAAGTGTCATAGATAATCGCCCATCAGTGGACATCATCGTAAACTCAAATTCAGAATATTCTTCAAAAACTCGATCTGCGGATTCCATCCCTACATCCGTAAGAAAATACGCCTTCCTCTTACGAGAAACTCCTGCGATATGGGCTTGTCTCTCGATGAGTAATCCATCATCCTTCAATCCCCCAATTGCACGAGGAACATTACTCCTAGCTATTGAAACGGCATTTGCAATGCCCATCTGAGAAATAGAGAATGGAACCTCGATGGATTCAGAGAACTCATAGAAGTCTCTCAAATGAAGGAGTATCCGTTCCTGAACACCGGGGCGTGGCATTGTCAATTAAATCCCTCCAAAAGAGGTCACTGATCCTGTGCAGTCGACGGGTCGGGTACCCACTGTTGCGTAGTTTGGTCCCAACGCCATCCAGGATATCCTCCCGGTTGAACAACCGGTTGATCCGGGACTGCGGTAGATTCTGCAACCTGCTCCTGAGTAGATTCCAATCTTTCCTTTGCCCATGCATAAGGATCTTCTTCCTGTGCAGCCTCAGATTCCGAAGATGTCTCATAATCTTCTTCTTCATCTTCAAATTCTACAAAGAAGAAGACAAACACTGCTCCAAGAACAGCCAAAACCAACAAAATTCCAATTCCAAAGAGTACCTTCCCAATTGCACTAATTCCTTCTTGCCCCCCTCCTACCTTATCGACAGTTTGGATGATGGAAACATCACTTCCTGAACCATATGTGAACTCAACCTGATTCGAGCCTCCATCAAATTGATTTGATGCTAAATTTACTGACCATGTCCCATTCTCATCAACTAATGCTTGGCCAACACGAATCGAATTAACATTCACATAAACAGCAATTCCTGGCCGACCATTGCCAACAAATGTAACTGATTCGCCATCATCAATTATTTCATCATCTCCTGATATATCATACTCAACAGTGAATGTTGCAGACAACACCGAGAAGGTAACTGGATTAGATGTAGCAATAGAACCTGAAGGATCCCTTGCAACAAATATCACATTGGAAAGTGTCCATGCGTCCAAATTTGACGGTTCGTAATAGTACATTGAGATTGGATCGTATGTAGCTACGCCACTTGGTGTTCTGATTACCAAATCATATAGATCATCAGTAAGGATGTTCTGATTATCATATGCCTCAAATTGTAACGATTGGCCGTCAGGATCAGAGAAATATGCGTTCAAATCTATTTCTCCAATTGTGCAACGATCAAGAGCCTGATTTTGCGATGCATCATCACAGAATAAGGTAATTTCAGTAGGCCAATCGACAGATGTGAATGTAGGTGCTTGGTTATCTGCATCCGGTGGATTATCTGCAGTAATTTGAACTTCAAACCAACTGGAATAATTGTATCCATCGTACGCACGGGCTTGGATGTAATATTGTTGGAGATGTACTAGTTGTGTTGAATCCCATTCAGCCTGCCATGCGCCACTACCCAATATGTTGTCTTTGGTAACGATAATCTGATCCATTACTCCGAAGTTTGCTTGAGGATCCAGAATCTCTATCTCAATTCTAGTAATCTCTCCATCCGCATCTGTCGCCTGTCCAGATATTACTGTTGTAGGACTAACAGAAATCATTTGATTAGCTGCTGGAATAAAGATGAAATTGGTAGGTATACTGTTTCGATTATCTACAATAATTGTTCGAACGCTTGCCGTACATTCACCTACATCAGTGACACAGAAATCAGAATCAGAGGCCCATACCCTCACCTCATATGACTCTCTTGTCTTTGGGAGACCTGAAGTATTCCAGAACCAATTCCACGAAGTTCCGCCATCTGCGGCTACACTTCTAATTGCTTCACGTTGACTACTAGTCTCCCCAGGCAATCGATCAATCTCGATATGTATATTTGTTATATCACTGCCAACAATTCCACTGTATGGATCACTTGCTGATCCACTGAACATGATCCCCTCCTTTCCATTGTGTTCAGTAGAATCACCGGGAGTCGTCAAGATTAGCATAGGTGCTTGTGTGTTGAGTTTAATCGTCCTCGTCACAATATTACCATAGTCCACTCCATCAAATGCTCTGAATGAGAAAGTGTAGTCGCCTTCTGCTTGAGTAGACATATCGTATGAAAAGTACCAGGAACTAAATGGATGATTGTTATACGTTACCTCATCCACTCCACTGGAATCAACGGCATAAGATGCATCAACCCAATCATTTGTGAATGGGTCCTTTACTTGGATTCGAGTAACTTCTCCTTTTTGATCCCATTTTGCCAATGCATTTCTTTGTTCAAATGTCATCTGACTATCTCCATAAATACCAATAAAATTGCCATCATAAGCAGTTCCAGTGAAATTTACAACTCTCTTGAACGAATGGAAATCGTTCTGAGTGACATTTACTTGAGGTTCAATATTGACTAATGCAACTGCTTCTTGAATTGTCGTAGAAGAATCTTGAATAGTGAAAGAACCTGTTTGGTAACCCTTTCCAAAACGGTATGCAGTGTACCTGTACAATGATAGTTCACGTGTACCACTTCCAGATGCACAATCTGGATCTTCCGAATCACGCTTATTGTCTCCATCGTTATCGATTCCATCATTGCATGAGTTCTCCGAAGGTGCTGTTGCATAATTATCAGGATCGTTATCATTCGGGCCTAAACCTCGATAATCAAGATGGAAATCCTTGGGAAGAGAAATCCATTCCGTCCATCCATCATCACCAGTCTCCAAATCATACAAATCGTCACCAACTGCGTCCTTGACTACAATAGAAGCGTCTGCAACTCGGATATTATTTACTGAAGCATAGAAACGAACCAGTTCTGCCTCTCGGACTTGAGCAGCCCACATCGTAGGAAGTTGGCCAATGTATACGTCTTCCACATCAAAATTCACATCTGCAAATGTAAGAACTGTTGAATTGTTTACCATTTCAATTGCAAGTGGGAAATCAGAAGGAGTCATGTTCTTCTGAGTGGAAGTAATCATTGGAGGCGGGTACACCTTTCCTGCATTTTCATTACCTTCTGGCCAGAATAATCCAACTGGAGTAGTGGCATTAGTTCCAGATTGAACCGGCGGGAGATTCTCAGATTGAACGGTCACAGCACTCTTGGTAATATTGTAAGTCTGCATCACATCACTCCATTGGTTTTCTGAGAAGAAGGCAATACTTCCTCTTTCTATTGCATTAGAAGAACCAGAATTCCAATGAACGATTCGAGCTCCGGTTCCAGGTGCTGAAATAGTGTTCCTCTGGACATTTGCCAAAGAACCGATGATTCGCATCGCATCAATTTCATCAGTCCCATTTACGGTGATATCGTTATCCTTCAATGTCAAAGCAGACCGATATACATGGATCGCCGGACAGAAGAAATCTCTAGTCAACAAATCATCCCAAACTCTGTCACTGCTACATTGCTCAGTAGGGACGTGAGTTATGGTATTGTTAGCCACATATGATCGAGACGGAGAAGACACCAATCCCCCAGAATTTGCTTCTCCAGAATGATAATCTCCAACCATAATCGGTTCACGGGCAGTATTCTGAATTGTATTGTTTACAATGATTGTATCAAAACTTCCAAACTGCCAAATTCCGTTCCATTTACCAATAGGTCCGATTACGTTGTCGTGAATATACGCTTCTGAACTCTTTACTGCAATACCTGAACCTTCGGATGCACCTTGAATTGTAGAATGTGAAAACTCAACAGATGCTTCATCAAAAATCGTCAACCCTGCTCCTTCATCTGTCGTAATGGATGAAGAAGTAATCTCTAGAGGGATTTTCACACCTGAAACTATCTTTGGGCCGTTTACATCAAACCCATTACAGGTTACTGAAATCGTAGCTGCTCTAACAACCCCTGCGGAATCATCAATTCTAAAACCAAAATCTCCTGAAGCAACAGTAGGATGATCAATCATCACATAGGAGTCCTCTGCCCAAAGAACAGATCGCCCTCCATCCTGCTGGCCACACCCTTTGTCACCACCTGTGAAAATCGGACTATTCATGACTACAGGAGTAAATGAAGTTCCAGCGCCATATATTTGGACACCCTGACCAGCAACATCTGACTCATCTATTCCATTTACAAATTCACCACCGACGAATGTAGGTGTAGCAAGATTGAGCGCAAGGACTGATGATGTGTTGATGGTTTGGAATTTCAATGCCTCAAGAGTAGGACTTGCCCCATCCAAAACTAATGCAGCTATCCTATACTCATTGTTGACTTGACTAACTTGGGCAGGAAGGCCATATGCATTGTTTAAAGAAACATGATTCAATTTTGTCTGCCCTACATCAATGCTGTCCTTTAGCAAAATACCCTCCCCACATGAAGGATCGATGTTGCTGTAACCAGTTACTAAGGCACCATCAAAACAATCACCAAATTGGGAAGCATCCCCTGGAGGCTGCCATGTGAATTGAATCCTAGATGCATTGGACGCCATCCCACTAGCGCCACAAGAAATGTCGCCTGCACAGAGATTCCCTCTTACAGTAATCATGGAACCGTTGGTCAACGTAATTGCAGTACCTGGCTGAATTATGACCTTGGCACCAGGTGTAATCAAAATATCTCCGGTAATTGTATGCGAACCAGACCACGATTCATCTGATGCAATTGTACCTTCAGCAGTAGCTGCACTAACTTCACTCACAGGGCCAACCATCAGAGTCATTGAACTGAATATCATCAATAAAATCAAACTAAGGCTGA
>JASLJW010000060.1 GCA_030747885.1 Candidatus Thalassarchaeaceae archaeon | reverse complement strand
CGACTTAGACTGAGAAATGCGGATACAATTACCAAGAAGAGAACGAATGCTGAGAGGAATTCAATGACTGCGGTGAGCCCTTCTTCATCAGAGCGCAAGTCTCTCCGCATGAAGTATGATTATTTGGAGAGGACATGAACCCTTGGTAAAAGGAATGGTGGAAGAAGCCTAAGGGTGGCGATTAAGGGGTACTCCAGGCAGTATTGGGGCGTTGATTATTTACCACACGGGCGGCTAAACATACTCATGGCGGGACCAGCGGTTGGTTCATCTCCAAGAATTATACGTTCTGTTCCAATCGTGTTGGCTCTATTTTTGATGTCTTCATTACCTCTGTTACCTGCCACTGAGGCCACTGGTTCTCGCAATATTCAAGACTTCATGATTATAGATGGAGTTGAACCAATTGATGGCGCTCATTACAGTGTTTGGGATCCGATTTTCCTTGAAGTAAAGGTGCAAAGCAATGCTAGTACTCCAATAGGTGGGCGAGCAATAATTGCAGAAATTTGTGTGGGAGACCATGTTTCCACTGCAATTTGTCCTTCAACATTGTACTCACGTCAAACAACTATCCCTACATTAAATCCTGAGCAAGTTGCTACAGTTGCTTTTGTGGATCCATTTTATGCAATGGATTATGTCAATCAGACTTATACTGTTGTTTTCCGATTTTCTGCGGAAGATATTCGACCCGCTGATGATCGATTTGCACAAATATTCCATTTAGACGAATTTTTCCAAGATATCATCTATCTTTCCAATGATCTAAATCCAACAGAAATATTGAACCCTGGCGTAGATTACCAATCTACGGTTTCAATTTCATCTGTAGGTTGGCCATCCGAAGATCAAGTCGATGTAGGTTGGACAATGCAACAAGTCGATGTCCCTATGGCGACGACTCAATTTTGCACATACGTTGGGCCAGGATTTTTTGAAAACCCCATGCCTCCTATTGATTCAATCCCTCCGTATGTTTCTATTGACGTAGTATCGATAAATGATGAAATTAATGCTACTATTAACGCCACTTCTCTCTCCGATGGTGAAACTTACTCTCTTAGATGGCAAATCGTTACAGCAACTGTTGTGAACGAGACACATAGCGGAAATTTCGATTGGCTTTCTGATGGTTCAGATGTATCTCTTGAGGTTATTTTCTCTGGGTTGGAAGACGATCTGCATTGTGTAATGGTTCAGTTACTCATCCCTCGCCTTTTAATTTCAGATTCCTCTACCCAAGTTCCTGTTTCTGGGTCTTCGTCTAATATCGACTTAATTTCTCCTTCTTTCCAATTCCCAACTGAAGGGATTTTTGAAATGGAATTTTGGATAAATTCTCCTGCAGATCCCAACTCCTGGAACAATCGGGGAGAGGTAGTTCGAGTTGAAGTCAGCGATGATGTAGATATCGTGGTCATTGGGATTTCTCCCGCCAGAGGAGGTGAAGTAGTAGTTCCCATTGGTTTTGAGAACTTTGTTAAGTTCCCATATGGCGAGGATGCTCTTCAAATTCAACTTAGAAATGATGGCGATATGTCTTGGAATACAACCTTGAATCTTGAGATATTCAACATTAGTAGTGGCTATTCATTGGTAGATGGTTATCCTGAGTCCTGCACGAGGAATATAGATCCTGGAGAGATTGTAACATGTATTTTCCCACTATTTCAGTTAGGTCAGTTTGTGGTTAATGCTACCACTACTTCTTCCACTTCATCCATTGATATTGATCCCGCCAACAATTATATCGAAACTCAGATTACAATAAATCAGACGTCTACTGGAGCTTATGTCGCGGTTCCTTCGACCAATGGTGCAACCTTTGAAACTGGCCAATCCATCATGTTTGTAGCTGGCCTTGCACCCGATTCTCCTTTGCCTGTTAATTATACTTGGAAAATTGATTACATTGAGACGATTGGGTATGGTCGAGTCCTTAGCACCACATTACCAATGGGTAATCATCAGATTACTCTCCATGTCCGTCATAGTCTGATGAGTCCTACAGACTTTGATGAAGTATCAAGTAGACACATCAGAGTTTTGAATCGAATACAGTTCCAAGAACTTCCCCTAGTTACTTCTGGAGAGGCTGTATCTATCGAACAAATGGGCTTTGAGGTCCTTGATATCTCCTTCCCTTCAACAGTCGTACATGCAGCAGCAGTAAATATTGGAAAAACACCATTACGTTCCTTTGACTTCCGTTTGTATCCTACAGATGGTGAATCATTGAATGTGGATTATATCGATATTTGGGGAGACATTAGTCTCCTAATTCCTAGTAGTGTTAGCCCTGCATCAGTTGTTGCAATGAATTTAATCAATGGAACAAATGGCGTCCTATCGCCTCTAAGTAACGATGATCTCTTCGAATCCTTTGAATCAAACAATTCATTCCATCTTCGATTAAACGGGGTCTCTAGTGGTTCCATAATGTTGGTTGGTGATATGGCTCCAGTAAATATCACTCCTTTGAATCTAAGAACTGAGAAGTCAGCAGGAGGCGAACTCACACTTCTTTGGGAGGCTGAAGGGCCAATCGATGACCCCTACTTTGGAGG
>JASLJW010000059.1 GCA_030747885.1 Candidatus Thalassarchaeaceae archaeon | reverse complement strand
CCAAGAGTCAAAATGATACTTAGTGGCAACCATGTTGCTGCAGGAACAAATGGTGGAACCTCTCCAACCGGTCAAATTGCAGCAGCATCGGGTTCACTTCTTATCGCCTTCTTTGGATGCATCTTATTCGCTTCCTTCAACAATGGATTCGATGCGGATATCATACGTGTTTTCTGCGTAATCACACTAATGGGGTGGACTGGATGTCAAGTAGATTCAATTCTCGGTGCATTGTTAGAAAATAGGGGACTGATGACTAAGGGGCAAGTGAATCTTGCATCTATTGCATTTGGAGCAGGTGCAACTTACCTATTACTGGGCCTAGTTTGACCCGATACTGCGACGGTTTGAACAACCCATGACTGCACATCGGAGTATGAACCGGGGCCACAGGCATGTCAAGTCTCGATTCTTGACTTGTTTGATTTTCCTAATACTGTGTGCAAGTGGAGCAGTAGGGGAACCTTCTTCCAAAGAGATTCCAGATAGTGAAGGGACCTCTATTTTCTATCCTGAATCACATAATCTATTTTTGAATAATCAAACTTCACTGGACCTCATTTATCCCCTTGATTCAGGTGAGCCTCCACAAATAGATTTTAACAGATTGAGTAGCCAATTAATCACCGTAAATTCACCACCAGTCGAACACGCAACCCGTTTTGAGGGGAATATGACTGTTCGAATCTTCGCAGGTTTAGATGTTGAAGGCAGTACCTGTAGATTGACTAACCCTCTCCCTGGATCTCCTGCAGATGCTCAGACTCAATTTACTGTGAGAGTTCTTGCAGGAGGGGCAGAGGTCTTCCAAAATCAAACGAATCGAGAAGCACTAGAATTCGATTGGACTGCGCCTTTCGAATTCACTACCTCAGCATGGAATCTCAACTTTACATTGAGTCAAGGAGATTCGATAACAATGGAAATTACGGTGGAGCACAATTGTATAGTTTCAGGTGGATTATATTTCGATAGATACGATGCTGCGACTCGAATTGAACTTGATGGGGTTCTATTCACGCCCTCTCTTGAATCTAGAGTAGATCAAAATGGAGCAGCCAGAGTAGAATTTATTCCGGGTTCTGTTTGGGGTGATGAGACCATAATCAAGACTGTTGTTGAAGTGGCAGGAACATACAACACATGGGCTGAAACTGTTCACGGGAATTGGCAGGAAGAACAACGACTGAGTCACTTTGAGACACCGCATAGTACTCGAATAGGTGAAGGGAATCAGACTGTTTGGGTTTGGTCAGTTAATGGTACACTAGAACCAGGAATACATATGATCGATATTTGTATGTCATTATCTGATTTAGATCCTAACGAAGATTGTCATTTAATTATCGTGCATCGATTCATGGTCGAAGAACCATCAACATCACTAGGAAGAGTTGGATACCTAATTGCACTAGTTCCGTTGACTACTCTAGTTTGGTTGGGTTCATCTCTACGAATTGGAACGTTGCCTCTGCCAGCCTACTTGATTCTTCTTTTGATGGGATTGGCAGTAATGATTCCTGCAGCATCAATGCCCTCAATCGATGTAGGAGAAATAAGAGATGAAGCAGCAGCACCTTCATTCAATTTACTCAGCCATTCAGGTGATTCATATGGGATCAATGACATTTTGAAAGGCAACGATGCACTTGTCCTAGGCATATTTGAAACAGATTCACCTAATGCTGAGCAACAAAGGAAAGATTTCCTTAACGCTATGGAACGTACCGATTCCATAGCATTTGCACAATTGGCTACTGGAGAAGATGTTCGAGCGATTGACATAGATGCACATGCTGCAATGGTGAATGGCTCATGGCCAATATTGTTGGATGAAAAGAATGCTGCGATAGCTTCCCAATTCCCATCAGGTGCAACTGATTCTGTATTAATTATTGATAAAGCCGGATTTGTTTCAGGATGGACTTCTGGTTCAATTGGAAGTGACGCCATTGTTGAATTGGTTGATTCAGCTACAATAGGTTCCGATAGAAGTGCCCTAGATCTATTGTTTGGGGTACTAATCGGAGCAGGTGCTATACTGCCTCTTCTTTTCCTATCTCTGCCTAGAAACAGAGTTGAACCACCTGAAACCGTAATGATTCCAGCCGCTGGAATTCTCGGTACAATTGGAGCAAATGCCATAGGTTTCGCCCTTACTGCAATCCCCTTGGCATTATTTGCTATTGTTCTAAGAGGAGGATTATGGCCATTCATCGAAATATTGTTTGCATGCTGGATGATATCTAGTGCAATCCAAATGCTACGGAATGGAAATGTGTTTGAAGTGGACTGGGTCGCGAAAAAAATACATCAGAAGTTTCCCGATAATTACCAAGATTGGAGAGATTTGGGGACATTCACTGAAGATGCAACAATCGGATTCTGGTTCGGATGGATTTCATGGATTGTCTACCCTCTATTGATCCCTCAAACCGTTGCAGCACCAGCATGGACTGGGATAATGGGGGTGTTAATTGGAATTGGTTCTCTATTACTACATCTAACAATTGCTGGATTAATTGGATTGATATTGCGTGGGATTGCAGGCATTGGAGGAGGAATTTCAGTTAGCCTTGGTCGCTTTAGTGCAGGTGCTCGTCCAAGACTATGGGGGGCCACATCTTTGTTACTGGGAATCTGGATACTGTTTTACCTCATTCTTGGGCCATTAATGGCTCGATTTGGATAAAAACCAAAATTCGTTCTTGAATTCTGAATCTCACAAATCAAAGATAAGATGTGAGAACATGCAAACCTAGGGATTCTCATCGGTTAGAGTTGAGATACAAGATCTCGTAGAACTGCAGCAGGGTCGTTTGCTTTGGTAACGCCGCTAGCTAGAAGGACACCTTCGGTGCCCAGTTTGATCGCCATTGCAACATCTGCACCATTCTTGACACCTGCGCCACAGAGAACACGGACATTCGGATTCGCTGCCTTCACGGCCTCAGCAGTACCCGATACAATACCTGGGTCTGCGGTAGTTACACTGATGTCGCCACCAATGAGTTCAGGGGGCTCTACAGCGATGAATGCCGGAGAAAGTGCTGCTAGTGCCTTTGCTTCGTCGATATC
>JASLJW010000058.1 GCA_030747885.1 Candidatus Thalassarchaeaceae archaeon | reverse complement strand
TCATTCCTTCTATGAATTCAATTACATGCAATGCACGGAGTAATTGCCTAGCAGATCCTAAACTGGTAGCATCTCGAATAGTTTGCTTTTTTCCATATTTGTAAACACCCAATCTTTGGTTAAATTCAATATTTGTTTTTGCTCTTACGGGAAGAGTCATTGTAGGTGGCAAACCTTTGAGCATTCTGTTATGCATTTCTTCAGCAACTTCATTCAAACTTTGAATTACTTCTTCTCTATTTTTTGCTTCAGACATTATTCATCACCCCATTCACCTAAGTCAGTTTGTCTTGATTCAGCAGAGTCAATTACAGCCTGCTGGATTTCATTTTGATCCAGGGTCCCACTACCATCTTGATCATGAATCTGAATGACTTCCTCCACTCCTTGATGTTCAGGCAAAACCTCCCCAAGAACACCCTCCATAGCATCAGCAACCTCTCCCATATCCAAATCTCCAGAACCATCTGTATCCGATTCCATGGCATCTTCTGCAACCAATGTAGCTAATTCAGTTGCATCTTCCATTGCCCTTTCCTCCTCCTTTTGGATTTCTAACAGTATATCTTCATCAATTTTTGAAGCACCTATGATATCCCCAGCCCCTCGGAAAAAGACCTCAGTATTATTCCAATCATTGTGTTCTAAACCTCTGAGAGCGAACTCTATCGTTCCTGCTTCACCAGGTGCTATTGTATCCAATTTCCAACACCAAATCCCTCGAACTTCACGTCGACCACCCAATTCATTTTCAACAAATTCCACTCCTTCTCTTTCTGGATATTGAGCAAGAATGGAGTATGCGCGAGGACGAGCAGAGTAATTATGAATCTTAATTTGACACCGATGAACTTTGGAATTTTTGTCCCATATTACTTCATCTTCACAAAATACAGCATTCATTATTTTAGTAATAATTGGAGCTAAATCCGGTTCATCTCGATCAAGTAGTGCTGATGCTTTACTGGCGATAGCAGGTAGAATTTCATTGACTAATTCGAATTTCTCCTTGGTTTTTGCTTTTTGCGCACTCTTCTTTTTGTGATTTTTCAAATGTCTTCCAATTTCTTGAAGTGCTTTTCGAATTTCAATCATAACATTTTCATTCTCTGCCACTGCTTCTTTAGCTTCAGAAGTGAATTGGACATTTGTGCTAGCGAGATGAACTAAGATTGTAGCCGGCCCCTTTGGAACCCCCTTTCCTCCAGGCTGATCTAATCCATATCCCTTCCAGCTAACTGATTCGATTGCTTTGGTCAGAAGACATCCCCCTTGTTGGTACATTAGAGGCACTCTGTTTGCGAACCGTAAGACTTCAATCGCCCCTTCAGCAGGAACATCCCCACTCCCGTAAATTAGGCCAACTTCAACTTGGAACGGATTCCCATCTGCAACGCTTGGATCTCTAGTTAATGTAGATACAAAAGCAGTATCTACACCCTTTTCCAATCCTTTTTTGATCAATAAATCCTCAATAGGGGATAGACAATCTGTTGGAGGAGCCATCAATCTAACATTATTGAATGCTGCTAGAATTTGTTGTGCTTCTTCAGGAGTTACATCTCCTGGAATGGTCTTGGGGTCAATTTCTGCTGAGGATAGAATTTCCTTCATAGCTCGCATGGGGATTCCAGAAAAAGTATGCCTCAGGAAGCCACTCATCCTTCTTTCATCCGAGTCCCTCAAAAGCCGATTTAACGCTCCAATTTCGATTCCATGTGGATGAGGTTTGATTTCTCTAACAGGTCTTGGTAATCGATCAGTTACACGTTCAGAAACAAAACTATCGATTAGTTCATCGTTCTCATTGTATGCGTGAAATCTAATGGTTGCATGAGGGTTTACAATTGCAGTCATCCGAAGGTATTGTCCAACACTTTTCTTCCCCCTCTGGAATTTCGCTTTCATTGGCGCTTCAATACGAAGTCCATGTTCCACAGGAAGCCCATTGTGGTCTAGAAAATCATGTGTTCTCTCTCGATTTGAAACTATAGCAGCATTTTTCTTTGTATCCAACCCAATATCCATTTTCAAAGCAGTAGCATCTTTTGCTATTTTAGAAACAACATGTGTGGCCTTTCCTGTAGTTAGTTGACTGTACATTACAACTCCAGTAATTCCAATTCCTTGCTGCCCTCGAGTTTGTCTGATGGTATGGAATCTGGACCCGAAAAGAAGTGAACCAAACACCTTTTCAATCGATTTAGAAGGAATTCCAGGACCGTTATCTTGTGAAATCATCACAATTCGATCACTCTTGTTTGGAACACGTCTCAACTCTATCGAAATTGTTGGTAAGATTCGGTGTTCTTCACATGCGTCTAATGAATTATCGATTGATTCTTTGACTGCAGTTATGACCGATCGTTGCAATGTGTCATAGCCCAAAAAATGCTTATTTTTCTCAAAGAATTCGCTAATACTGGCTTGCTTCATTGTGCTAGTCGCGCGTCTTGCCATGTGTTCACCCCCATTGCGGTCCTCCTTCGACCGAATGTCGAAGGGCCACTCACAGGTATTTTGAACTCGTCCATTGGGGGTTATTGAATTCTCATC
>JASLJW010000057.1 GCA_030747885.1 Candidatus Thalassarchaeaceae archaeon | reverse complement strand
AAACTGGGATCTACCACCAATGAAACCACTAGCAGTCCCTACATTCCTCTCAGCAGTTGTTTCCTCAGTAATGGCAATTTTGCCTGGGATGACTGCCGCACAAGCAACCGTTGTAGTAATGTCCATGAGAAATATTGCAGGACGACTACGTGACCCAAACTTCATTCCTGCTGATTTCGAATATTCGCCTTCGAATCGAGATATGACCCCCGATGAAATGCTTGCAGAAAGACGCCGATTGTTCATGGAAGAAGTGGGGGCAATCCCTACTGAAATAGATGAAGGTGAAGTCGACAAAACTAGATCCTTAGAAACCGCAGAAGATACCGACTTCGATGAATTGATTCAGATTGCAGAGAATACATCTGAATCATTTGATGAAAACGATAAGACTTCGACTCAGGATCTTGAAGTAATTGCGGTACTATCTTCAGTTAATACCTCAGTTACGGTAATGGTTCTAGGATTCCTATACATGGTTGGACGACCTCGTTCTGGGGCAGCACTAGCCCTGAATATGATTTACCCAATCGACATTTGGGGTACGCTTGAACCCCCATCTGACTTCGTCCGATTGGTGGCAATCACAATTATTGCTGGGTTGTTCTCGGTTCCAGTGATGATTCAATTGGCAAAAGGTATGCTAAAATTGCATGAACTTATTCCTCTAAGAACAATGGTACTCTCTGTTATCTTCTTTGTTAGCACACTAGTTTGGTTTAGTACTGGATTCATAGGATTAGGAGTTTTAGTGATTGGTACCTTGATGGGATTAATGCCGCCTAGAATCGGGATACGAAGGTCACATGGGATGGGCATTATTCTAGTGCCAATCATGATTTACACATTCGCCCAACAATTCGATGGATTCGGATTTATCTGAAAATGGAAATCATTTCTAGGTACATCAACCTCAATACCTAGTTTTGGCCTGAAAAGAACGATGACCTCGCCAATAGGCCCTAGAATTGTTTCCGTAATGATAGGTTTCCTCTTCCTATCATCAGCCCTTGCTGGATGGCAGCCCAACGATGAAGAAGTATTTCTGAGTGAAGAAGAACACAGTTTAGACACCAGTTCAAGATCAACATCTTGTATTGGTGATGTTTGTATCTCTGAACTCCTAGTGAATGCGTTTGGAGGAGAAACGGATGCAGTTGGCCCATCAGATTGGACAAGTGGAGAATGGGTCGAAATCCACAACTCTGGAACAAACACTGTTGATCTTTCCACTTGGACTCTAGAAGATCACAGTAGCCGTGCACTCCCAATGACTACCCCATACGTAGTATACCCTTCAGGAGCCACTGATCTCAATGTTGCTGGAGGCGACTATATTGTAATGGCAAGAAACGGCAATGGGGGGTCATGTGGGCTTTGTCTCAAAAATACAAACGGAGTTGCTACTCTCAAGACTCCAAGTGGAACAGTAGCACATTCAGCATCATGGACTTCGAGGCCTACAGAAGGTGTGTCGATGATTCAGAATGTCTCAGACCCAACCGGAAACTGGATTGAAGCTAGTTCGTTAACTCCAGGGGCTGCAAATACAGGAGGTAGTCAACAGACATACCATGACTCTGGAATTCGAGTCAGGGAAATATTGGCTGATCCGTTCTTCTCTCCTGACAATGGAACATGGCCAGGTGGAGAGTGGTTAGAACTTGAAAATGTTGGAAGTCAAACTATTGATCTGAATGGCTATTACATTCGTGACGCTTCCAGTAATAATCTCTCAATAAATGAGAATCATCTAATTGGATTTAACATCAACGACCCTACTTCCAGCCATATCCAACCAGGTGAAAGAAGAACTGTTTCAGTGAATGCCTCAGGAGTCTTTGGCATCCTAAACAATGGAGGAGATGAACTGAAGGTATACCTCCCTAATGGTTCAATTACTGACGAACTAACATATCCTCAGACTAGGCCAGGTCATTCCAAAGTACGTTCCATCGATGGCTTAACTTGGCAAGATGCACTTTTCCCGACCCCTGGGAAATCAGATGCACTTGCAGTGAATGGGACTAGCACATTAGCGATTAACGAGATCATGGTCAATGCAACTCAAAATGATGCCATGTACCCTGATGGGGAATGGATTGAGTTTAGAGTTCATCCAAATGAAACCACAGGAGTAGGACTTGCAGGATTTGAAATTGTAACAGGAACTGGAGGTCATGTCAGCCTTACTGAAGCGCTTGTTGACTGTTCTTGTTCTATCACTAGTCCACATGGTTTGGGGCCTGGCGACTATGGTATAGTCCAAATGAATGGTACTGGAGTAGAAATTATCCGTACAATCGGCGACTCAATCTCTCTAGTTGATCCAGTAGGTGATGTGGTTCAAACATTAACATGGCAAACATCTATCCTTTCTGGAAGAACTTTGACTCCTTTCGCAGGTGATGCCGCCAACGGATGGACATTGTCAACTTCTCCTACCCCTGCCGCAGCAAACCCTGACCAAACTAGCGGCACTGGGGGCACTTACGAAGTCATAATGACAGAAATACTTCCGAACCCCTTTGGGAATGACACTGCAGAAACGATGCAAGGCACTGGAGAATTCATTGAGATAATGAACAACGGTTCTTCAGCCGTTGACTTGACTGGATGGTCAATAATGAGTGGAGCAATATTGCCTCTGGATTCTACGACTGCAGACGATTTGAATCTAGAATCTGGAGAATTTGCAGTAATCCGCCCATCAGATCCGACGACATTTTGGTTATCTAACAACGGTGGTTCAATTAGCTTACATGATGCATTAGGTAATCCAGTAAATTCTCTAGTGTACAATACTGCTCTCCCAGGAGCAGCGATGGTGCCCAACGTTACGGCTACTTCCTGGGTTTACTCTTCATCGCCTTCACCTGGTCAAGCGAATCCTCAATTTGATGTACCATATGCAGGAATCTCCGATCTTGTAATCACAGAAATAATGCCACAATGTGGATTATCCGGATCTGATTCGGTGGGACTTCTTGGAGAATGGATAGAAGTCAAGAACAACGGTTCTACTTCGATAGATCTCAGTAGATGGCATGTACTTGACGAAGACGGAAGTGGAATGCTTGCAACTCCTGATCAATTATGGAATCGGAACACGATGATCTTGCTCCCAGGAGAATATGCTGTTCTACATCCTGAGGAGGCTTTTATGGATAACTTTGGGGATACTATCCGCCTGATGAATCCTGATGGAACAATGATTCAATCTGTTTACTGGCTTTCATCAGAATCATGCGTCTCCATTGAACCTCGATTCGGATGGTGGCCAACTCTCAGCCCGTCACCAGGAGTAGAAAATCCAATTCCAGAAGTGTGGGATGGCACATCATCAATCAAATTCAGCCGCATCATGTTCGATGAAGTAGATACACGAGGCCATGATTGGTTTGAACTTAGAAATGTAGGTACACAAACCATCGATCTTGCAGGGTGGAATATCAGTAGGCAGAGAAACGATGCTGATCCTTGGAACGACACATTCCGTCGTTTGGTCCTATCACCAGGTGAATCCGCAATCATCACCTCAGAACCAAGTCACCTCCTAGAAGATGCTGGAATCGAAGCATATGGCGGAAGCGATGTAATGTACAATATGCCATGGCTTCCAAACAACGGAGGATCGTTCCAACTAACTGCACCTGATGGAACTGTTGTAGATGCAATTGTCTATGACGAAGGTGATCCAATGATTACTGGATGGTCAGGTTCGTCCATTTCATCACCAGAGAATGCGGACACTACAGGTCTGATTCTAATGAGAGGTGATGGTTGTTCAGAGATGCCAGATACCGATAGTGCAGCTGATTGGGAGATTCGTTGGCTAAGAATGGGCGCATCTCTCTTTTGTGACGGAGGAGGTTTCTCTGGCGTAGGTAACATCACTACGTCAATTTCTCCAGGAAATGCATTGGGTGATCTAGTGGATTGGATTGACCAAGCACAAACGGAAATACATGTGCACCTTTACGAATTTACTAGTCCTGAACTCTCTAAAGCATTGCAGAATGCAATCGACAGAGGGGTGGAAGTAACTATCCTGCTAGAAGGAGGAGTTTACAGTTCATGGGATAATATGGAAGAAAGTAGAGGAATCGCATCAGATCTACATTACGCTGGGGCCACTGTACTTTGGATGGTTGACCCTCCTTCTGCATCATCTCCTGAAGGTCCTTACCGCTATATTCACTCGAAGGTAGCAGTACGAGACCAAAACTCAGTTTGGATGTCTAGTGGCAACTGGAAGAGCAGTAGTTTCCCAGTGGACGGCGATTCAGGAAATAGAGAA
>JASLJW010000056.1 GCA_030747885.1 Candidatus Thalassarchaeaceae archaeon | reverse complement strand
TCTGCTGAGATTCTTCATATGACCGTTCAGTCTGCGGTTGAAAAGAATCAAGAATCCCAGCAAGAAATTCGCACTCGAATAAATTCACTTACTCAAGAAGATGGATCAATGCGTGCTAGAGAACTCAAAGGCGACCTTGATCGAGCAAGGTCTAGATTGGCAGAAATCAAGAAACGTCTTAATGATGCAGAGTCCGATTTAAAGAAGAAGGCGAAAGAAGTTGAAACAGCTGAAACCGCTAATGCAAAGGCGGAAGCAGAGCAACTGGCTGCAGTTTCAAATCGTGATGAATTGATGGATCGTCTTCGTTCTCAGACTCCTGAACATTTATCCAAACGTTTGAGAGATGCCCAGGAAGCTTACACTGAGGCATCAAGACAATCAATACAGGCTGAATCTGCTTTGACAACGGGCAACGAACGCCTTGAGATTATTCAAAGTGAAATTAAGAAGTTACAGGAGAGGGAGGCAGAATCAATTGCCCTTTCCAATAATAATGAGGGGCAAATCCAGAATTTGGAATCTAATCGGGAAGATTGGGCTGAAGAGCTCGATGGTCTTCGTGAAATTCATTCACAGGTCAGTGAAGAACACAAGGCGTTGGATGACCAAAGAACGGAATATCTTGAGGAGAGGGCAACACTTCGTGCGAATCTAGAAACTATGAATTCTAAGCGAATTACAATGATGGCTAGAATCACTGAACTCAATTCTGAGATAGATCGTAAACATGCGGTACTCAAAGAATTGTCCGCAGAAATGGCAGACATGAACATCTCAATTCCAGAGGAAGGAGATAGTATTCCAGCATTCACAGAGGTAGAATCGAAGGTCCGTAGCCTTGAACGTAGAGTTAGCCAAATTGGAAATGTCAACCAACTTGCAATTGAGCAGTATGATGAAGCGGCTGCAAGAGTGGAGCAACTTCGACAAGACGCTTCTGCACTAAGAGATAGGCGTACTCGCTTGATTGAAATCGCAGAACAACTAGAATCAGAACGTCGCCTCAGATTGACAGAGGTTCTCAATCAAGTCTCTACGAACTTTTCACGAGTCTACAAGTTATTGCAACCCGGTGGAAAGGGTGATTTGCGGTTAGAGAATCCAGATGATCCCTTTTCGGGCGGCCTTGAAATGTGGGCAATGCCTCCAGGAAAGAGCAGTCAAACACGTCTTAACCTTCTTTCAGGAGGTGAAAAATCAATGGCCGCTCTTGCCCTTATTTTCGCAATTCAAGATTTCGAACCATCTCCGTTTTATTACTTCGACGAAGTAGATCAAAACTTGGATTCATTTAATGCTGAAAGTATTGCGAAGTTATGCCGTCTCCGAAGTGGACGTGCTCAATTCATCATGGTTACATTACGAAAGGTTAGCCTTCAGATGGCTGATCACCACATTGGAGTAACCCATGGTGGAGATGGATGTAGTCGTCTGATAATGAATTTCGATAGAGATGCTGCTGTAGAGATGGGTGAAGCAGCTGAAGCCGAATTGGAAGCCCAGAAGAGGGCAGAGGAAGAGAGGGAAAATATGCCTGAATTACCAATCCCTCAAAATCGCCCCAAGGTTCCAGAACCCCTACCTAATCCAGAAAGTCTTGGAGGGATTCGTGAAGAAGGGGAATCAGATGTTCAAGATTCAGAAGGAGAAGAGGACCCATCTTCACTCGCACTTCTGGGCGATCGTGCTGCAGATACCAAGGAGGATTTGGAAGAACGCCTTGATTGGGAATCTCGTCTTGAAGAGGCAGAAGCCGAAGAAGTTGCCGAGAAATCCACTAATCAATCTGTTGAGGATGAGCAATTGCTCGAGGAGTGAGGTGTCTAAATGGACCTCCTGGATACTCATCATTTGCGTTCCGATATTGTTAATCGGCTCCTTGGCGGAGAAGAGGAAGAGCAAGTTACTCCCTTTCTTGATCGTCTAGTAGAGATTGCAGAAATGGAGAATGGCGAGCATCAGATGTTGGTGGATCCAATAGATAGGTCCATTGCTTTAGTTTTTCAGTTATTTGAAACAGAGTCTCTCGACCCATGGGATGTTGATTTATCCACATTTATTGATTTGTTTAGTGAGCGAATAAAAACAGCGGAAAATATCGATTTGCCCAGTTGTGGTCGTTTGATAAGAATGGCTTGGTCTATTCTTCATGCTCAAACATTCACTCTAATCGAACGACATGAACGTTGGGAAGAGGACATGCTTGAAGATGATTGGACTATGGATATAGGCTGGGAGAGTGAATTGAATGATGATGAGTATTCCTTTTCAGTTAATGTGCTCACAGGTCAAGCCCGAGATGCTTTGCCTAATCTCTTCGAAGGACGAATTCGAAGGACTACAGAATCAAGACCAATTACACTAACTGAGATGTTATTTTCATTGAAGGGTGCTCATGAGGATGCAAGGGAAAGACAACTCCGTGAGCAAGCACGAGTACGTCATCAAGCAGAAGTGGCTGAAGCAATGGCCAATGTATCTTCTAGAATACATAGGGAAAATCTTGAGGACGATATACGCAAGTGTTGGTCTGCTATGCGGGATATTGGCCGAAATGGGGCTCCTGTTGAGTTGGTTGCAATTAGAGAGCATTTGAGAGCACTAGCCATAGAAGAGGGAGCAAATGACGATGAAGCAGCAATCGAGGGTGAAATTTCTGGCTTTGTAGCATCTTTATTCCTTACTCATCGAGGTTTTGCAGAGATTTGGCAAATGGGTGCATCATCTGAAGGCCGTATTTTCATCAAAGACAGATGGCCAGATACATCTTCTTACGAGGAAGCTACGATTCAGATCGCTGAAGAAAGGGGTATTTCATTAGTGGAGGTAGAGGCATGAGTGAACCAGGAGCCGATGCAATCGTCGAAGCATTGTTATTTTGCTCAGGAAGGTCCCTCAGTTGCGCTGAATTGTCCTCACAGTCCTCCAAGAGCGAAAATGAAATTCTAGGGGCTTTAGAGGCTTTACGTGGACAATATCGGCGAAGAAGAGGAAACGCTCTCCAAATTGTAGAGGTAGGAGGGCGTTGGTCCATGGAAGTAGATCCTCGCTTATCGTCATATTTGCCCTCTGAACTCAGGGGAGATATCCCAGATAGGTTACAGCGAGCTGCTGCATTAATTGCTTATCATCAACCAATGATGCAGAGTGATTTGGTGAGTATGATGGGCCCGATTGCCTATGATTATGTTCGTTCTCTTGCCCGTCTTGGCCTTGTAGATAGACGACGTAAGGGAAATTCTCGTCGCTTGCAGACTACTAGGTATTTTGCTGAGCGATTTCAATGCCCTCATACTGAGCCTAAGAAAGTGAAAGAATGGTTCAGACAACAGGCTGAATCTAACGGCATCACTTCACAAACGTTGGTTGATTCTATCCGGGAATTAGATCCTCAGGTTGGCGATATGGACGTGGTCCCCGATTCTGATGGGACCGAAGAGGATATCGAAGATCAGGATTGACGAAATTCTTGCAATTTTGAATCTACTAAGGATTGCGTAATGTTTCCTCCATCTAAACGGATTGCATCTGCTATTTCATCCACTTCGTGAGGCTCAGCACCTGCTGAAATTATCATATTTCTCAGATGTAACCTCATATGTCCAGCTTGGATTCCCTTTGTAGCCAATGCCCTCATTGCGCCAAGGTTCTGAGCAAGACCAGCACATGCCATTATTCCGGCTAATTCTTGAGCACTAGATGCGCCAGTTAATTTGAGGTTTAAACGAGCAACAGGGTGGACTTTTGATGCTCCTCCAACGATTCCCACAGCGATAGGGACTTCGATTGACCCATTTATCCAACCGTGTTCATCTACCCACCACCGAGTCATGGAACGATATCTGCCCGATATTGCTGCATAAGCATGCGCTCCTGCCTCTATTGCTCTCCAATCTTGTCCACAAGCCAATCCGACAGGCGAGATTGCATTCATGATGCCTTTGTTATGGGTGGAAGCCCTCCAAGGATCAGCATCTGCAAATTCAAAGGCTAGGATGACATCTTTGATGATTTGAGCCCCTTCTTCAGCATCTCCTGATGTCGAAATTGATTCAGGAGAGAGTCTGCAAGAAGCTCTTGCTAGCCTTTCTGTGGCTAGATTAGATAAAATTCGAAGTAGAACTCTCCCTCCAGTGATGTTTTCTAGCCAAGGAGCAGCCCGTTCTGCCATCGTATTTACTGCATTTGCCCCCATTGCATCTCTTGTATCTACAATTAGGTGTACTACTAGCATATTTTGTGATTCAGCGGCTACAATTCGACATTCAATGTCTTTGCATCCTCCTCCAAGTCGAATCATGGTAGATTCAATATCGTTACATTTTTCGATTAATTCGGCTTTGTGGTTGTTGATTTTTTCAATTGCAACATCGATATTTGGTACATCTACAATTTGCAATTGGCCAATCATCATTGGAGGGTCTACATCAGTGGTAAATCCCCCGCAATCGCGGGTACGTTTCGCGATATTACTGGCTGCAGCTACAATACTAGATTCTTCGACGCAAAATGGAATGAATGTGGATTTTCCATCGATTAGAAAATTCATTGCAACCCCTACAGGTAGGGATAATCGCCCTACTACGTTCTCAATCATCCGGTCAGCAGTAGATTCGTCAAGCGATTCTACGTCAGACCAAGCCTGGAAATCGGAAACATTCATTGAAAGTGCAGCAGCGATGGCGTCACGCCTCTCATTCAACGAAAGAGAGTAGAATCCACTAATTCGACTATCCACCGACATACCCCCGTACAGGCCTTCCTTGTAGTGGCTCGGCTATGTCCCTTGTTATTGTGATGTCTAAAAAACTTCATTTGCCCTCCTTTTTTTGCCCCATTCACGCTTCTAACGCTTTATGGTAACCTGTTAAT
Organism: Candidatus Thalassarchaeaceae archaeon; assembly: GCA_030747885.1. Lineage (GTDB taxonomy): Archaea > Thermoplasmatota > Poseidoniia > Poseidoniales > Thalassarchaeaceae > MGIIb-N2. Next base: position 3,077 of record JASLJW010000056.1, on the reverse strand, counting down.
TTGCGTTAATACCTGTCAATATTTTTCTCAGTAATTGAATCCAGTCAATTGATTCCTGATTCGGCACCCAAAGAAAAAACGCTAAAATGGGTTTTCAAAATGTGAATTCATGTGAATCGTTTATATTGAGACCGAGATGGGGGGTCTAATGTCTGGGGCTGAACATCTGCCTAGTGGCCCACTCGTAAAGGGAAATCCATTCACACAGATTCCGATTGATCATGAACATCAAATCCTCTTAGTAGGGAGAGAGAAGGTTGCAACTCCAATTACCTCTCAAATCATAAATGAAAGTCCAGGAATTCATCTGATTGTTGGTGATCCAGGTTCTGGCCGTTCTAGCCTCCTGCAATGCCTTTCTTCATCTGATTCTAGACATATTGGCACAGTTTGGGCAGCTTCTGACCCTACTTCTAGAATCTTGGTTGAAGCCTTGGTGGGCTTCACGAAGGCATTCACAACTCCCCCTACCCCACAGGCAGCAGCGGATCAATTGATACACCATCTGAATGAGAAACAAGGTCCGTTGCCGTTGATTGCATTTGATTATAACACGCCTAAATCGAATGAATTGGGCACTGTAATCAAAGAAATTATTCCAATAATGAGGAGAATGCGTGCAATGGTTGTGTTTGCAGTATCTTCAGATCAAATGATTGGTTGGGATTCAGCACTTCACAATTCATTTGATACGATTCATATTTTGGAACCATTGAATCAGGAACATGTCCGCCATTTAATCGACACCAGGATGGGGACCGTGTCTAACGAAACTATACTCACAGAACCAACTCAATTAACAAGGCTTCATTCGTATACCAACGGCAACCCTACAGCATTAATGCGTCAGTTGAATCGCCATCTAAATTATCTTAGATTCCCTGAAAAATCACCTATGCCTGAATTCCTATCATTTGAAGCGACCTCTTTCACAGAGGGTTCATCTGCAATAACACCTGCAGTTTCGCCATATTCTGCCACTCCACAGCAGATTCCCCCTCCAGAACCATCTCGCCCCCTTTTCTCAACACCTCCTCCCCAACATGAAGATGAATACGATGCTTGGTTTAGTGGAGCACCATTGCCCGTAGAATCACCTATTCAATCCCCTTCGCCTGAGAGATATGAACCAATAGTAGATTCGCTGATTTTAGATGATGCTGATTCAATGGAAAGTGAAGTCGGATGGGAAGATGAAGTCATCCATTTTGCTTCCAGAGGGGGCCTTGATGACTTGGAAGATGATCCTTTGTATCTAGAATCAGAAGACGAACCAGTGCCCTTGGATCCTTTTGCTGCTTGGGAAAGAGGATCGGATGAACCAGAATCAACTGAAAATAACCTCACAGAAACAGTAGATTCAATGCCCAATATTGTAGAATCATCTCAGATTCAAATCATAGACGATAATGAGGGCATAGTGCCCGAACCCCTTCATGTTGAACATGTACCAGTTGAATCTCCACCTCCTTCACGAAGAGGGGGGATTATGGGTTTAGCTGAGAGGAGCAAGGAGACTAAAGCACGGCTTGAGGCAAATCTCCCTCCTAATCCACCTACTTCAGAACAAATGGGCATTGAACCATTGCCTATTCCCAAACCAATAGACTTGAATGCGCCAGATACTCGAATTCCATCATTTGTTGAGCCATTTGTAGAATCAGAAATCAATTCTCTTGCAAATCTAAAACCTGATCCAATGACTACACGTCCACCGGATTTAACATCAGAAGGAGCAGACCTTTGGGTTGGAAGTGGAATTAATCCTTCTGAATCTCACCTCCTTCCTCCCCCAATTTACCAAGAAGTTCCGCCTATGCCTCCCTCTGCCCCTATTGTTTCACCTGAGAAGGTCGTACAGGGGCTTAATGCTCTTAGAACCCCTAGATGGGATCCTGATGAACCAATTCGTCCTGAACGGCTAAGGGACGTTACTGACGCAGATGTCATTGTACTTACTGCTGCAGCCACGCGTGATATTTCTCCTAGTGATACTGCTTTACAGGCTCGTTTACAAGTTGGACGTTCTAGATTATCACAGATTTTCAATGATTTGAGAAGACATGGATTCCTATGCGTGCGTAAAGAAGGTCGTACGCGATGGTATAGGATGACTGCCGCAGCATCGCGGCTCTTGACGGAGGTGGAAGTATGAGTGAATGGCGAGTAGCTTGGAGTCATCAAATTGATGGTCCAGTAAATGACGTAAAGGTAGATTTGAATGGAATGTTGATTTGTACTGGGCAATCCCTGATTGCATTAAGGCCAGATGGTACCACTGCTTGGCGCAGTGATCATGTCTTCGATACTTATTCTGTTGAGGCATCAGGTTCTTCAGTCGCTTTATTGACTGGTACTTCGATTCATATCCTTAATCGTAGTACTGGAATGCCTCTTAGTGATGGTCGCTCTATTCCAGGCGGTTATCGCGAGGTGATACATCGTATTGGAGGAGGTTGGATAGCACCTGATCGTGGAGATCACTTGCATCTTTTCCGTGAAAATGGTAGGGGAATCCGCCGACTTCGAGTAGGACCGACTAGAATGCTAATTGGTTGGATGGACAGAGAACATTTACTCTGCCTAGACTTAGATGGTAATCTTCGATGTATTCGTTTGCACGGTGAGCATGCTCAACGAGTAATTGAAGATCGTCGTTGGGCCTGGTGCAGTAGACTAGAAGGAGGTCGAATGTTGATGATGGATTCCTCTGGAGCGCTTTTCGAAGGGATTCCAAATCCGTTTGGATGGGACGAGATTTCTCGAATTTCAGATGGTGGTCTTGATCCACATCGCGCAGTTCGTGCTGGAGACGGGTGGTGGACAATGGATCTTGAAGGAAGAATTCATCATGCAATTGAGGAAAAGGATGCGGGTTTTGGAGAAGATTCAGTCAGCTCAACTCATTCTGATGGTTCTGGGATTATTGTATCAGCTACTCGTGAAGGCTTGATTCGATGGAGTGAATCACCTAGTCTGAGTGGAATGAGAATGGACAATCTACGTACTCTACAGAATGAAGAGCGCAGGCGACTAGATTGGATGCAACGCACATCTATGTTCGAATCTGCTCAACA
>JASLJW010000055.1 GCA_030747885.1 Candidatus Thalassarchaeaceae archaeon | reverse complement strand
ATCATTAACCACAATCAGTGGATTCTCTCGGCTCTTGTATTGGATGCTTGAATCACGTCACCCATTAATTCTCTTTGGCATCCCTGGCGCAATCATGTTCTGGGTAGGATTCCAAATGGCAGATCAATTGGTCAACATTGGGGGCCCTCACGACACAGTAGGTGTCGGAGTGGCTTTAGCTGCATTCGCTGCTACGTTGATTGGTGTTTTCGCAATTACAACCAGTATGATACTATTCGTTCTATCTAAACAAGTTGAACGGATTCAAGCAGAATTCAGTGCCACAATGGAATCGTAATCAAGGTGTAACTCTACGACTATCTCGAGGGAACGGAATTACTTCACGAATATGATCTGCTCCAGCAAGCCATGCACAAACTCGGTCAACTCCCAATCCAAAACCACCATGTGGTACACCACCATAGGTCCTTACATCGATGTAAAACTGATATGGATCTCTAGGAGTTCCTTCCTCATCTATCCGTTTGAGAATTTCTTCTTCACTCCATGTTCTTTCACCTCCACCAATTATCTCGCCATAGCCTTCAGGAGCCAAAAGATCGTGACAAAGAACGTAATTTCCATCATCAGGATCAACCCTATGATAGAATGGTTTAGCAATCTTAGGATAATGGGTTAGGAAATGTGGTACATCGAAATCTTTGGTCAGGATTTTTTCCTTTGAATAATCTAAATCTTGACCCCATTCTATTTCGACGCCCATTCCTTGTAAAGTCTCTACTGCCTCATCGTAACGCATTCTTGGATAGGGATTATCTGCATATCGTGCGATTAAATTCAAATCACGATCAATGGATTGAAGTTCATCCGAACGATCATCCAATAGATCCTTTGCTATTCGACGAACAAGAGACTCTCCATGCGCCATTACCTCATCATTGCTACCCCATGCAATTTCCATCTCTGCATGCCAAAATTCTGTAAGATGGCGGCGAGTTCTACTCTTTTCGGCACGAAATGAGGGGGCGATTGTGTATAACCTTTCCAATGCAGGCATTGCTGCCTCGGCATAAAGTTGCCATGATTGTGTAAGGTATGCTGTACGACCGAAATAAGGCACTTCAAACAACGTACTTCCACCTTCAACAGCACCAGCAACAAAATTTGGTGCCTGATACTCAATGAAATCAAGATCTCTAAAATATCCATGAATCGCACCAAATACACTACTTCTAATCTTGAGCATTGTAGTCATCCTTGATGTTCTCAAATAGAGATGCCTCTGATCCAGTAAGAATTCGGTTTCTCCAGAATCTGCACTTTCCATTGCAGACTCTGTAATTGGGAAGGGACGTTCGGGATCTACAGGGCCAATTATTTCGATTGATTCAACTTGTATTTCATGCCCATGCTGCCTATCTGTAGGAACTACTTCACCTCGAACTATCATGCTTGATTCAATCAATGCAGATGCAGCATTCTCGAATGCTTCATCACCCAGAACATCACGCTTAACCACACATTGTACAGAACCAGTGGAATCTCTTAAGACCACAAATCGAATGTTTTTGTTGCCACGTGTACGATGAACCCAACCCTTCAGTTCGACTGATTTATGGTCACGATTTCCTGAAAGAACATCACTAACCCAGTCTGCCTTCATACCAACACCGAACCAATCGAAGCAGTTCAAACCTATGAATACCTATGAAGCGGGTCTGACGGGGCTCGAACCAATGACAAATATGTTAAGAGGCTAAAATACCCGAAATTATCCATGAGAGGCACGATAGTAGGAATTTTTCTCAGTATCTTGATGGTTAGCGCTGGACTCGGCTACCTCGCAATCGCAAAACCACGGATTGAATTTGAATTCATACAGGAACCAGGCATGGGCGCGACTGAATCTCCTAATGATATCCTGATTGGAATTCATGTTGAAACTACAGACATGGTCGGAGGCATCCCGGCTTCAGAACTATTTCTTGACCAATTTACATTCACATTAAACAGTCCAAATGGAACGAACTATTGTACTTACAACATCGAAAGTAGTGAATGCCGAATTGTACCAGAATATTGCGTTCAACCTACTGATTTTTCACCAAATTCATTGGAACTCAAGAAAGGTGATTGTTTTCCAGGCATTGTTCCATCAATCACTCAAGGTCCGTTTGTTATTTTGGAAACAGGATTCAATATTTGTGAAATGACATGCACGATACAAATGGATATTGGTCTCAACGGTTTAGCAAATTCAAACACAGAATCAATTCAAAGCAGTATCTCAATACTCGATACTGACCAAGATAGTTGTTCAGATTTTGTGGATTTTTTTCCATTAGATTCCTTGGAATGTGTGGATTCAGATTTTGATGGCGTTGGCGACAACACTGATGCTTTTCCAAACGACTCCAATGAAACCATGGACTCAGATAATGATGGTTTTGGAGATAATTCAGATTGGTGGGATGAAGGAGATGGAATGATGCGAATTTATATTTCAAGAATATACGCATTTGATAGAAACTTCAACGAGTTTAACGATGAATATTCAGATCCTTTTGCTAATGGCATGTATCCAGATTGGACTGTCGCGTTCGTTGTGGACATTGGATGTGATGGATATTTAGATGATGATCCAGCCGATTTTTATTGGGGCAATGATCAAAACCCTGCAAAGGGAAATACAAAATCTCACAATTTAACCTTCCAGAACATAGAAAATGGATTTGAATGGAACATTCCAGAAGCAACAGATTCGATTTGTGTTGGAACTGTAGCTGCAGATATCGACAAACAGACGAGTGGTTGGTTTTTCCCCTCTACAACATATTCTCAGGAAATACTCGACATTTGGGATGGTGAAGGGGCGACAGGAGTTATGGAGATGAATTTACATGGGGTTTCCGATGTCAATAAACTGAGTTTTTCAGGGAATGATGGCGATACATCAACTATGGATGCACAAGTAATCATCACGGTTCAAGTGTACGGAAATTGATGGCGGGCCTGACGGGAAACGGAAAACAATTGACCAGCACTTCAAGGACTACTGTAAGTAAAGAGAACATCCAGGATAGACCACGGTCACGAATTACGGGTCTGACGGGGTTCGAACCCGCGACCGCCCGGTTAAGAGCCGGGTGCTCTACCTGACTAAGCTACAGACCCAACCTTGCGAATGAGCACCCCTCTTTAATCGGACCGGTCTAAGACGAAAGTCTCCCATTGGAGCGATAGAGTGTACTAACACCATTTGCTCCAGCAAGAACCACAGCATCACACATGTCATTGAATAATCCAACCTGTACTACCCCTGCGATTTTGAGAATTTCATGTTCCATTTCAATAGGGTCAGAAATTGTTGGACCAGTATGTGCATCAGCAATCAGATTGCCATTATCGGTAATCAACGGCGAATCGCCATCCATACGAATAATCACTGAACAATCCAGAACATTGCTTAATGCACGAACTGTTGCTAAATGGGCGAAAGGCGTTACCTCTATTGGCAATGGAAATGCTCCCAATGTAGTGACTCGTTTTCGATCATCTGCTACAACAACCATTGAATCACTTGCTTGAGCCACAATTTTTTCTCTCAATAATGCTGCTCCACCTCCCTTAATTAATTGGAAATTGGAATCATATTCATCAGCACCATCGATCACAATATCTAGTCCATCAATTTCTGAAAGTTGAACCAATGGAATTCCCACATCATTTGCTATTTTCTCAGTTGCTATACTCGTAGGAACTCCAACTATTTCTAGTCCGTCTTCGTTTACTCTTCTTCCAAGTTCGATTACTGTATGCTTGACGGTAGAACCTGTACCTAATCCTACCTTCATTCCATTATTGATGAATTTAGCCGCCTCAATCCCTGCTAGACGCTTGGCTTCACCTATGTCCATGTTGTTAGGAAGAGAATGAGGTCCTTGTGCATTTGGGAACAAAATACAAAATAAAACGGGCAAGGAATTACATATCGCCCAATATATTCCGCGTACATGAGGCAGCCGCAGGCAAGGGTCGTTTGGCTGCTCATTTTGGTATATGCCTTTTCTGTAGCATCATACGCATCTACACCTTCGACAGTTGGACTGCAAGGCGAACCGGGGTACACATCAATAGGAACACCAACAAAAATTTCGGTATCAGCCTACCCAGATGCAGTTTCAACTGCGTTAACACTTGAAGTACCTGAGAATGAAGCAGTAACTGGACTTGATTTAACCATCGAACCATCTACACTCCATAGCAATGAAATTAAGACATGGGCTGGAACTTCAGACTGGAATTCAACAGGAGCAACACTTGACCGCATTAACGTGAATCAATCAGATCTACAAATGCTCCCTAAAAAATGGGAATGGGACTTTGAGACAGGACCTAGTAATTCACCACAGGGCTGGACATTAGGCAGCGGATGGCTTTGGGGATATGATACTACAATCGGCCAAAGTGGAGGAGTGCATGGAGGCACTAAAGCGATTTACACATACAATGGGAATTACCCAAACGGTCTTTCAGCAACATATGCAACCTCGCCAGTAATTGATTGTGGAGGATGTTCGGGCACATGGAAATTGAAATATTGGAAACGGCTTGGAATTGAATCGTATTACTATGACGACGCACAGGTTCATGTCAAAAATCAACAAGGAAATTGGGTCACAGTTTGGGATTGGAATTCATACTCCACTAATCCAAGCAGTTGGACCCAGATGAATCACGACATATCGCAATATGCATCAGGGAATTCGAATCTACAAATTAGATTCAAATTAGGATCAACAGATGGTTCAGTGACGTATACAGGGTGGAATGTAGATGATGTTTCAGTCGAACCTGATGGTGGAGGCGGTGGAGCAGATACTGCCAATTGGACTAGTGCAAATTTTGGACCGGCAATTAGTGGTGCCAATTCTGTCACACCTGGCTCATATGGAATGATGAGTATTGATGCAGATATTCCTACAAACGCTATTCTTAGAGTCTCTATTCTAGATGGCAGGTCTAATACTCCCATACCTGGATTCACAAATCGTGAAGAACTACATCTAGACCTAGGACCAATCGATTCAGATTTACATCCTGAGTTGAGAGTGAAACTGTATTTTGGTACCCCAAATGGTGCACAAACTCCACTAGTTCATGGCATTCATCTCAACGGACGAATTTCTACAACGTTAGAAAGTTCACCTACTGATATGGGATGGACACTTAATGGTTCAAATTGGGATGGAGATTCAATTTCAGGAGGAGTGATTACCACACCACTGTATACTTCTGCAAGACCAATCTCCCAAATTTCATCTAATTTCGTAATTACAGGAACTTCGACAACAGAAGTTAGCCTAGATGGAGGTACATGGACAACGTTTTCTAACTCAGGAAATACTATACTTCCAACATTAGCCGAAACAGTCCAATTCAAGTTCAGTGGTTCAAATTTTGACCTAACATCTTTCCAAGCAGATTTGATCCAGGGTCGTATTGGAGATGATGTAAGTATCGATATCAACGGAGATGGCCAACCTGAATGGACAATGGAGGATTCAACAATTGGACCACTAGGATGGCAAAATCGATTTGGAAATGGAGCAATGTCTGTTCAAATTAATTTTGCAGCATCCACATCGTTGTCTATCCCCATTCAATTACCAATTAGTGGAATTGACTCTCTAGGATTCAGTGCTGTCCCTGGTAACCTTCCTCCATCTGGATTTAATTGGAGTATTGAGGCAGGAGGATCTACAGTTGCTGATGGATCAGAATCGATTTCGACTGTAGAAATCTCTCGAGTCTCAATAGATTCAACAGAAATCACGGATTTGAATACAGCTCTTTCTAATGGCGTTAGAACCGCTGGTCCATCAGAACACCCTCATACTCAAGTTAATCTAGTAATCGAAAGTGACCCTGGATCATTCAGTATTTCTGCACTAAATGCTAGAAGTAGCCCTAGTATCAATCTTAATTTCGATCCTGGAAATGCAATTGTTCTTGCTATTAATGATAAAATTCCTGATTCCCCGTTAACAGGCGCTACTAGGCTAGTCTCAATTCCAATCCAATTCGATCTCCCAGGTGCGGTTTCAATCACAATTGATGACTTGGAATCTAGTTCTTCATTCACGACTGATTCCATGACATTCTCCAATATTTCTACCACAATTACTCCATCATACCAATGGATGGAAATCCATTCAAAACACACCGTTACCAGTGGATTTCCAGCCGAAGTTCAGGTAGACATAACCGCTGAACAACACTCTGCCACTGTAGTGATGGATCTTACTCAAAACACACACACTGTCTCTCAATCGGGAGGGTTTCCTGGCGATCTTTTGATCCTCCATCCAACAGACCCATATACACATTCAATCGATGGAGATTACATTAATTCAACATTGAAATTCAGGATTAATGCTAGTTGGGACGATGAACCTGAAGTCCGTTTAAAATCTCGGATTATTCTTGATGATGGGAGGCGCAGTATACCGAAAATCCAATTGGTCGGGATTGGACCACGTGAAGGAATTGAAAACGATATAATGATTAGAACATGGAGTATACTAAACGATTTGAATGTAGCAATTCCATTATCTGAATCATATCTTAAATCAGAGGCTGATATTTCGGTTTTGGTTGAATTAGGCTTCCCAGAAACCGATTCTTCAATGGCCTCACGCTCAGGGGATGCAATGGTTCACCTCTTCCTCAATAATCAGGAAATTGCCAATACCAGTAGTTTCACTAATGGAACTGCAAGATTTGACATCCAAACACCTGCAACAACTGGAGAGGTAGAATATCGGGTAGAACTAGAGTCACTTCATGGTTCAGAAGTCACATATGCGGTAGCGACCAATCGTACATTTGTAGTGGATTCAATTATGCCAGATGTTGTTGGAATGAACATCAACCCAATTGATCATCTAGAACAGAACCCTGCACAAACACTTCGTTTCGAGATTTTCGATAGACCTGTTTTACCTTCAAATGTAGCAATTATGCTATGGAGAGAATGGGAAGACGACATAAATGGAGATGGAGTTCCTAATGATGATGAATATAGAGAACGTCCTTTGGATATTCCATGGAATCGTTCACACTCAAATGGAAACTACTCCATTGTTCTCGATGATCGTTTAGCCCCTGATGGGTCATTGGTTTACGGATATCTAATCGGGGCAGATCCTGCTGGAAACCAATTAATTTCTGCTGGTGGACCAGGAGTAACCCAATCTCTATTCGTCTATCAACTCAAATCTGATGGTGCCCCATTACTGACTGATAATGGGCAATACCTCGAACCAACTAATGGGTATCTTCACCCAGGTACAACATATCATCTTCAAATTCCAATCTTTGAACCAAATGGGTATGCAGATATTGAATCAGGAGAACTGCAACTTGCATCTAACTCTCAAGCCGATTTAATTTCGATTATTTGGGATGGCTGGACTAGAACATGTAATACGGAAAGTCCGAATATAGAATACTTGGATTGTTCGATGTTGTCTGAAACAGATGATCCGTTAACTCCTTTCACTACCAATGCTATCTTCGAAATAGAATTCCAATTAGGATGGTCATTGCCTGTTGAAGATGAACTAAGAAGAGAACCTACCTTGGAACTCTTCGATTTCGCAGGACAATCAACATGGAGAAGTTATCCAGATCTAAGATGGAGATATAGTCCAGACTTGGCAATCGATGGAGAAACTCTACTTCTACAACCGTATGAAGGAACACTTTCTGATGATGGTGCATGGATGCGTCCTAATGGACTCATGGGGTTGAACGGTACGGTGATTTTCCCTGCATCTGGTTCTTCTCCTTCAGAACCGTTCACAGTTGCTGTGATTTTCAATGGAATTGAAACAAAGATAGATACCGATTCTTCGGGACTCTGGAGCACAGAATTACGAGCACCCACATCATCAGGAGACCACCCTCTATCATTCGAACTCATTGACCTCCCAGCTCAAGCTAGAGATCTTACAGATCCTGAATTAACACTCAGATGGATTACAGTAGATGGAGAAGAACCCCGTCCAAACGAAGTTATCGCTCCAAGGACAACTGCAACTCTCCCAATTGCTGATTTACAAAATCTGACATTAGAAATGACCATCAATGAACAAGGTGAAATTAACCGTGATGCAATTACACTACATTGGTCACTAGTGAAAAGGAATGATGTTACTCGAACTGTTGCCCATGGGACAAAAAATGTTGAAGTTATGGGCACCTCATTATCAGGACAAGCCATTCCTACATTGACTACGTTCAGTGTTACTGGAGATATTCCCAACTCCGCATTCATGGAACAATTGGATCTTCACATTTGGATAACAGGCGCTGATCGGGCTGGAAATGATTTCACATCAACGTCATCATTCAACAGCGCAACAAGCCCATTTGCAGTATGGGAAATCGAAACTCTAGGAGCTCGATTCAGCATCGATGACGAATTGGTATATTCAAAGAGAGGTAGTTCAGAAGTCCAACAAAGTATAATCATCTCAGCACAGGTTCGCAATATTGGTGAAATAGATGGTATTGCTAGCGTCATTTTCAAAGCTGAGAAATCAGATGGAACTCAAATTAAAATAAATCTCGACCCATTAGAAATAGATATTTCAGAGGGAGAAAGAGCAACTGTGGATATTGATTGGACGCCACAAGAAACTGGACGATACACTATTCTGGTTGAATTGAATGGAGAAATTGAGACTACTGGGGAATCCATCGAAATAGTTGAACCCGCTAAACAAGGATTGTTTTCAGGAGATGATATTGGATTTACTGTAGTCATTGGATTGATGTTTACATTACTATTTGGAATACTAGTCGCAGTAGTCATGATAGCTATTCGATCAACTGGTGGAGATGATTGGGATGAATACGACGACGAGTTGTGGGATCAGACAGAAGAATTAGAGATTGATGAGGCTCGTCAACGAGATAAGGAACTGAAAAGTAAATCCTCCACGACAGAAAAGGAAACTCAAAACCAAGAGACTCAAGGAGATCCTAGACTAACAGGAATGGATACGAAAACCTATCAATACTGGGCACAACAAGGATATAGTCACGAACAAATCGTCGACTGGTGGCGTGAAGCCAACTCTCAAAACTGATTTTTTTAACACCGTGCGATTCAAATCATCGAACATTTCGTCCCTAGGTGAGGGAGCAGGAGGGTTGCTGACAGTGCTAAACACTGAGGAAAGTCCCCTCTCCACGGCGCAAGTGTCCCGGTTTACGCCGGGGATCCGAGAGGGTCGGCAATGTAGCAGAAACGAACTGTTGCGGGTGTGTGCGATGAATCCGAAAGGACGAGGTCGCCCGTACACAGATGGAACGAACATCCACACTGGAGCAAGTCCAAACAGTCCCGTCGACGTGCGTCGCCGAGGGACGGGTCGGATGCTAAGTTGAATGCGACCAGCCGTAAGGTGAACAGAAAGGGGCTTACTCCCTGCACCCTCAACTCATTCTCATCTATTTTGGTATAATTGTTGCATCAACCGGCATTTCGCTTTCAACTATTATTCGATCATCGTCAGACCATGAGCCAGGTAGACCTTTAATTCGATGCATGGCTTTCTTTGTCCCTACAAGCATACTCGGCAGTAATATCGATGAAGTGAATAAAGCTAAGATAATTAGTAACATCATCAACACGAAGAAATTTCTGAGACCTGGAATACTTACGAAAATACCGGCAGCAAGTCCTGCTGAGGTTGTTGCTGTAGTCTCAAAAATTGTTTGACCTGTCTTCTCTACAGCTTTGGATACACCACCAGGAGTCTCCTTCTCATCAGTAATTCGATCAACAATGTGTATGGAATCATCGACACCAATACCGAATACAATAGTTCCAATCATAGCTGTGAAAACATTGACATTTACTCCTCCACCAAAACGCATCAATAATGGCTGCCACAGAACTACAACTCCGACTGCTATCATCGTAAAAGTTGCTAATCTAGGAGATGCAAATAGTATAGACATTACAAAGAGTAAAACAATCATTGTAGCAATTGTAGTTTCAGATTGTGCTTCATGAATTCCAGAATTAATATCTAATGAAACTGGTAATCCACCAGTCAAAAGTGTATTCTCAACTCCATCCATACCAACTGCTGAACACCGTGTTGCATCTCCATCAATACATTGATCCCCAGTCAATCGTTTATCGATTGTTTCCCTGAGTATTCCCGCATCTCCCAATGAAATGTATGGTTGATTCACATATACTAGTGTCTTAGTTTCACCGAAACCTGAATCCGCATTCATCAACATTGATCGTACTTCAGGGGATAGTGTGTCCAATGCCACATTCACCATAGTATCTCGAGTAGTCAACAGGTAAAATGGGCATTCGGGTCCTGCTGTAGGATCATCCCAACATTCAGAATGTAAAATACCCCACAACGTATCCGAATAAATCTCATCTTGAGTCACAGGGTTTGGTATTGAAACTGGAATTGATTTTAGAATAGTAACCAAAGATATCGATGAAGTATTATCAACAGTATCAATATCCTCTACTTGAATACGGTCAATTGCATCTAATACTGGTAAATCTCGTATAGGGGCAGTGTCATTCACTCGACCTCTATCTGTAGCATCAACAATGAACATATTCGTTTGACCTCCTTCAAACACTCTGCTGTATTCTGCTAATGCTTCGTATGTAACCAATCCAGGGGGTACCTCGGAAGAAGCGCCAGTAATGTCCTTTCCTAATTCCTCCTCTAGGTAGTAAGCCCCTACTGCAGTAACTAACAATGAAACAACCAATACTGTCCATGTGTATCGAAGAGGTATCTTTCCTACTTTGGACCAAAGATTGTCTGTAACAGAACTCCTGCCTTTCCGATATCTCAGAATATATGCAAGGGCTGGGACCATTATCAGAGACAAAATAAATGTCGTAAAAATACCCAGTAATAACGTAGTTCCAACAGTTCTCATTGGCCTAATTGGAACCAATTCACTCCATGTTAAAACACTAAAACCGATTATTGTAGTAAATGCTGAAAGCATAATTGCATGACCACTTGTTTCAGCAGCAGCAACTGTAGCTTCTAGATACAAATCTTCGTCCCATGGGTCCATTGGTTCAATCTGTTTACCATCCCTCTCAGCATCCCACATCAATTGAGCATGTTCGTCAAGGATCTCATTCCGATTCTCTTCAATTCTATTCGTCAAATGGAGAGCATAATCAACTCCAAGACCTACCAAAATTGGTCCTGCAGAAATTATCATTGGAGTCAACTCAATATCGAGAAAGACTGTCGTTCCAAATGTGATAAGTAAACTAAAGAGAATTGGAGTCCCACAGATAATTACTACTTTGGGACTACGATGAAGTATAATCATCGTCAAAGCAACAAAGACACCACTCAATGGCAACATTACTTCGATTAACTCATCATAAACAGCTTCTGAGACGTCGTGAAGTACAGGGGTCAATCCAGTTATTGTAATTGCATCCCTAGGCAAAATCGATTGCATTCTAGTTTCGTTTATCGATGAGAGGGGTTCAGTATATTGACGGACACATAGAGCTAGTCCGCATGAATCCAATAATTCCTGTGTATGCTCAATGAATGCTTTGTGATCCTTGATTTGGCCACTTGGATTTTCATCTGTCTTGCCCTTAGGATCGGGTCTGGCATTAATATCGGTGCCCTCCATATCAAACCGAATCCCCATAACAACAACTGCAGTATCCCAAATACCATCTTCGTTGGTATCACGTACAAAATTAGAAAGTAAAGGCCCAGCACTTTCAACGAAATTATCGATTACATCTTGATCATCAGGAATCGAATATCCATCGTATGGAGACTGTTCAGTCACTGGACATTGATTAGGGTCTAGATTTGGAATCTGATATTTCTCCATCGCACAATTAAATCTCTTTGCAGAACTATTTGCTTCTTTGATTATTTGAGATGGAGACAATATCCAAACTACTCCATCTTCAACTCCTCTGTCGGATTTATTTCTATCCAATCCATGTTTGTAACCTCCAGCATTAGAATTCATATCATCTCCTTCAATCCAACTAATTTGAGTAAGAATATTCACATCTGTAACGTTCTCATTGCCTCGATTTTGCCCATCGATTGCATTATTCGTATGAATATAGAGTAAAACAATATCCGTAGACCATTGTTCTCTAACTTCCAATAGTAAGTCAGTTGAGTTAGCCCCATCGGGCAAATATACCTCTACATCACCATTGATCTGTTGTTGGAAATCCTTTGCTAAATTCCCCATTACTGCTGAAGAAATAAGTAGAATAATCAAAATGAATGCAGGTGCTTGTATAATCCTACTATACACGAAATTGTAAAATGATTTTCTGAATGATTTGATACCAAGAATTAGTCGTGAAAAGAAGTCTCCAAAAATTTTGTCACGTACTTCACGAAACTGTTCATTGAAGTTCGATAAAAACGCAATAAATGTGAGCCAAAACGTGGATGTGCTCAAATTCTCAGCAATCTCACCAATGGAGATTCCATCGTCAGAAACCTCCGTGTCCTCAGTGGACATGAACCTTCGACAGAATGAATGAACATCAAGCGTTCGGAAGAAGTCACTCAGATAGAGCGAATACGTTGCATTACAACTCTACGCATTAGAGACCTAGCACCATGCAATACCAATCCTGAGAAAACCAACGAAATTCCCAACATTGCTAACCATGCACCAGTTAAACCAGGACCTACTGAAAGTGTGATTGTTCCATCAGTTAATTCCTCTACAGAATTAAGCATACCTAACCCAATTGTTGTTCCAGAAACCAACAATCCCATTCCAGGGAGTCCAAATACAAGCATCGGTTTCTTATGAGAAAGTGAAATTAATGCATAAGTAAGTACTGTGAATCCATGCCCAAATGCAGAGTATGTTGATGATTTAGGAACATCATATCGGACTGAAATAGGCACTTCTGAAACGATTATCCCTTTCTCTTTACATTGATCCAACACTTCTAATGTTGATTCCATTCCTTCATTTTCAAAAGCAAGGAGATTTAATGCCCTTTTAGAGAATGCTCGGAATCCACTTTGTGTATCTTTAACACCCAAATCACTAGTAAGATTTGATGCTGTATTTATCATTGAAATTCCAAGTCTTCGATAAAGTGGCATGGACGTTCGTTCACTTTCGTCCATAAAACGAGAACCAATCACAACATCAACTCCATCTTCATCAAGAGCATCAAGAACCAAAGGAATGTCCTCTGGCTGATGTTGCCCGTCACTATCCAAAATAACCAATTTGTCTACATTTCTCTCTCGTGCAATACGGAAAATTGACC
The DNA here is from genome assembly GCA_030747885.1 of Candidatus Thalassarchaeaceae archaeon. Lineage (GTDB taxonomy): Archaea > Thermoplasmatota > Poseidoniia > Poseidoniales > Thalassarchaeaceae > MGIIb-N2. The sequence goes on along the minus strand of JASLJW010000055.1, from coordinate 3,908 downwards.
TAATTGCTGCACCATATCCTCTATTTGCGCGATGATAGTGTATTTGCGCCCCAGCTCTTGCTGCCAGACGTGAACATGAATCGGATGAGCCATCATCGACACAAATCACTTCATCGACATGAGGCAGGCATCTCATGACTACAGAGACAACAGTCTCTTCTTCATTGAACATTGGCATGCCCACCATGGTCAAGCCAGTGCCACTAGGCTCCTCTCCCATAGACAATTTTCAACCTGATTCGTATATAATAATGAAGTAATTTCGTGAAATGTTTGTTACATTCAAGCAATTTTTTGTGTTTTGTCTGCATCGATGGTCTCAAGTCCAATGGATGAATGTCGGTACATGGTCACACTAGTAACGGGCGGTGCCGGATTCGTAGGTTCACATCTTGTAGATCAGTTAATTCAGGCAGGTCATGATGTTCGGGTACTCGATAATTTCTCCAGTGGAAGAGAATCTTTCCTGTCGCATCATGGGGATTCTGTGGAAATAATTGAGGCCGATTTGTTGGATTTAGATGCAGTAATGAATACAATGAAAAATGTAGATTTAGTCTTCCACCTTGCTGCTAATCCAGATATTCGATTGGGAACTCAAGTCACAGATACAGATCTAAAACAAGGTACAGTTGCAACATACAATGTTCTAGAAGCAATGAGGGTATCAGGTGTTTCAAAAATTGCATTCGCTAGCAGTAGCGTAGTTTATGGGGAAGCAAAAACAATGCCTACACCGGAGAATTATGGTCCCTTATTCCCTATCTCGCTTTATGGCGCATCAAAACTCGCATCTGAAGCATTGATTACGTCATGGGTAGGTACTTTTGATCTACAAGCATGGATATTCCGTTTTGCCAATATTGTTGGTGCAAGGGGGACGCATGGAGTGATTTTCGATTTCATTCACAAGTTACACAAGGATAAATCATGTTTGGAGGTGCTAGGAAATGGATTACAGGAAAAATCATACATGGAAGTAATTGACTGTGCACAAGCAATGTTACACGTTGTAAATCATACCAATGAGCCCATCAATTGTTTCAATCTTGGAACAAGAGATACATGCAGTGTCAGAAGAATTGCTGAAATTGTTCTTGAAGAATCCGGATGCAGTGACGCAGAAATCCAGTATACTGGAGGAGATAGAGGTTGGGCTGGCGATGTACCGAAATCAATGCTTGATCCTGAACGATTGTACAAACTCGGATTTAATCCAAATCACAACTCTGAAGAAGCTATACGACACACAGCACGTTGTTTAGTTAATGAAATTGGTCAACCATGATTATGGGTGAAATAGACCTTCTTCCTCAAACATTGATTCACTATCTATTGAAGACACTGTAGACATTCGAATAACGGTAACATCAATCCGCCCTGCATCAGGATAAAGAGAAGTTAATTCTCGATGCAATTCAGTTCTGACCTGATCAATATCTACAGCATCGATGATAGTAACTGAACGGATAGGGGGGGTCCCTCTAACCTCTAAGATATATTCTACCATCCATTCAACTGCAATCGTCAACTCAAACTGATCTGCTGTGTCTTCCAAGTCATCCATCATGATTAATATCGCCTTAGAGGCATATGAATCCATTGTATTATTGTTCATTATCCAATTTCGATCTTGAATAGTATACAATACTAGCAATTAGAATGCCTATGCCGATTGTTGATGGCCAAAAAGATTGAGTTTTCTCATCCTCATATGATTGAATAGGCCAAGATAATGCAGATAGAGTTGTACGCCCATTACTGGGGATCTGTTCCTCATGTATGATTACAATTGTAGATGAATTGGCATCCAATCCATTAGGCCATTGAAAACTAAAATTAGCTGTAATTCCCTCAGCATGTTCAATGCTTGCAGAGGCCCATTCAGAGGGAAAAATCGATGATTCATTCAAACTAATAGTTGCTATGTTTTGCAATACAGAGTGGCTTTCTAAAATGCCATTAGTTGCATCTTCTGGAGAAACTGAAGCAATGGTTTCCAAAATCATCAAAGTCATTTGTGTTCCATCCTTACGAATTGGTTCATCAACACGTGCTACAATAGTAACTGATGATGAATCAAATTCAATCGAAACATCAAGATTTTCATGAGATAGTCGATCTCCCTCTGCATCCAATAAAGACCTCTGAAGTTCACCTCTTGATGAAGAAGGGGTAACCTCTTTGGAACCATCAAAATGGTATGCAGGAGTTGAATCAGAATCTGAATGGCCGAGCCATGTCCTCCTATATTTCGATGCCTCATTACCAAGTGGGTCATTTATTGAACTGTGTAAATTGACTCGAATTAAGCGCTCACCATTTGATTCAACCATTGGCGAAATCCAAGTTTCATGTTCTGCACATACATCACACCAAACAGCGGTAGCCTGCTCAAACATTACCGAACCTCCTCCCCTAATTTCATTAGCGGATTCACCTGCAATAGGCCCAATAGAAACAGATAGAATTAGGAAGAAAACCACAATCGATAATCCTCGCATATTTGATTCAGGAAACACTACTGTTTCAAATCGACGTTTATGTGCTGTGAAATCAAATGTTAACCAATAAATTGGCCGAAATTCAAATTTCTATCCGTCAGCCTTGAAACATATCGCTACTCGCCTTAACCATGAGCAACCGCTGGTACTCCGAGCATCGGAGCGATCCATGGCGTCGAAAGGCTCGACAAGAAGGATACAGAGCCAGATCTGCATTCAAACTTAAAGAAATTCAAGAAAAATTCGCACCAATTAGGGATGGTGATGCAGTTCTAGATGTAGGTTGTGCACCCGGAGGATGGAGTCAAGTAGCGTGTGAATTGGTAGGGCGCGACGGGATTGTAGTCGGTGTAGATTTGCAAACAACCTCTCCAATTGAAGGAGCTCATTTCATAGTAGGAGATATTCAAGATAGTCTCATCCAAGATTCTACTAGAGCAGCATTTCAGGAACGTGTTATCAATACAGTAATCTCAGATATATCTCCAGAAATCAGTGGCCGATATGATATTGATCAAGCCATTTCTATCGACTTAGTTACAATGGTCTGCGACTTTTCCCTCCCATTACTTAATCCAGGAGGGGCATTCATCACCAAAGTATTCCAAGGCCCTGGATTAGATGCATTGGTTAAAGCCCTCAAAAGACGATTCTCCAAAGTTCATCGATTCTCCCCAATTTCCTCTAGAAATGCTTCTTCAGAAATTTATCTTGTTTGTAAGAATCTCAAACCACATCACGGAGGACTTGTTCAAACAGTGGGTGACGAAATTATAGATGCACTGGCGAGAGATGGCATTGTGGATCATTCCGATGATGACGATGATATCGTTGTAAAAACAGGGTTTTCTGTCCATCGTAGAGATTGAAAGTCGAAATCTATGGTCAATTCTAAAAGAGAAGGTGATTACGCCGGGTTGCTAAGGAGTCGATTAATTGAGTCACGCCACTACTTGTACATCATCTGGTATCCCTTTAGAGGATAAGCGCAGTACGTCATTCCCGTGCCCAGGTACGGATGAAGAAGGAAATCCCTGCAAAGCTATGATTGGACGCAGCGAGATGTGTCGCAATCAAGGTGTACGTTACATCTGTCCAGAATGCCGCTTCCAAGGACCATGAGGTGATTGCATGGGTGAAGTTATTGTGAAGTACAAGGTTATGCTCGATTCAGAATCAATGGATAGAATCGATGAAGTCTGCGAACAGATTGGGAACGTCTCCGATGATATTGGCGCAATACAACTTGTCGAGAAAAAACCTCTAGCATTCGGTTTGATGTTTATTGAAGTAACTGCAATTATCCAAGATGGAGAAGAAATGAATAATCCACTTGGTAAATTTGAAGACGAAATAAAATCCTTTGAAGGTGTGACTGAAATCGAGACACTAGAAATGGGTCGT
>JASLJW010000054.1 GCA_030747885.1 Candidatus Thalassarchaeaceae archaeon | reverse complement strand
TGGCACAAGGTGGAGATGGCGGCGATGGAGAGGATGGCGATTGCCTTCCTGGCAGCGCCTGTCTTTTCATGTATGATGGCGGCGACGGGGGTGGTGGCGGTTCTGGCGGCAATCTTGACATCAGGGCAAATAGTACCAGTAATCTCCTGATGACCGGTAATGCAATTCTTTCGGCTGCTGCTGGATCAGGTGGTAGTGCTGGTGCACCCTATGGGACAGGAGCAGCAGGAGTTGCAGGGTCCAATGGAGGCGCTGGAAACTCGACAACAGGTACTTGGGCAGGTTGGTCCGGTGGTTCCGGCGGTGGAGGTGGTAGCCCAACTTCATCATCCACTCCCGATGTATACGAGCCTAATGATAGCCAGTCCAATGCAACATGGGGAAATGCTACAGTAAATACTGCTAATGGTTCGAACTCCACTTCTTGGTCTGGACTTACTATTCATAGTACAACAGATGCTGACTGGTTTTGCTTTTGGATTAATCAGACCGCCCAATTCTGGTTTAATATCACGTTTATTGATGCAAATGGAGACATAGATCTTCGATTGTATGATTCCGGGGGCTCTCTACTTACATCCTCCACTAGTGTGTCTAATGCTGAATCAGTAACTCAGTATGTGACCACTTCCGCCTTTTATTGTGCAGAGGTCTACGGATATTCTGGAGCAATCAATTACTATAATGCTACATTAGAGGTTGAAGCAACGACTGTTTCCGCCCAAAATGATGCAGGTTCTGGCCAAGATGCTGGGAACTCAATCTCAAATGCATTGCCACTTAGTGGGGCGAACAATGTCACTTATGGAGGGTATCTAAATGAATTAACTGATACAGATGATTACTATTCTATTTTTGTTCCATTCAATTCTACAATTAGCGCAACAATGACTCATACTGCCGGGCTTGATTTTGATTTCTGGTTGTATGATCCAAATGGTACTCAGATTTCAGCTGCTTCAACAGGGAGTGTCCCTGAGAATGTAACAAGCGTTGGGCAGACCTCATTGCCAGGTGGTTACTATTCACTTCGTGTTGACGTGTATCCATTCGCCTTTGTAACAAATACAGGAACTTATTCCTTTAGTTATTGGATATCGGGAATTACTACTATGCCAGCTGCACCTGGAGACATATCTGCAAATCTTTCCAGTAATCTGACGTACGGTGAACTAGAATTGAGTAATCTAAGTACAAATTCATCGTATACATATCACTTGGAAATTGCAGCATTAGAGTATCATAGTTCAAACAACTCTTACACTACTCTCTCATCCACTTCATCCATTCTAAATGTTACACAAAGCAATTTCACAATTCCTGTTTCTAGTGTTGGAACAAATTTTAGTTTCCCAGAAAGAGCAGGTACATGGTGTTTGTATGGTGGTCTTTCACAACCAGCGGCAGGTTCTACGACTTCAGGTTTCATCTTAATCAATGAATCATATGATTGCATTGAAGTCAATATGTTGGACTTTGTAGTGTTGAACGAGACTGCTGGTTTTGCCCTAGCTACGAATCTAACCGCTGGAGATTCTTATCGCTTTAATTGGAGTATGATTGATATGAATAATTACTCTACCCTTCAAAGTGGGAATATTTCGTTTACTCCTTCTATCTCAATTAAGACCGCAACAATTTCTTGGAATCCCCCAAATTCAGGGGCGGATAGATGTATAATCATGCATCTTGAGAATTCATCTTCGAATGCAATTCTTGATTCTGCATTAGATTGTTTCACGCCTGAATGGCCTAGAGTCAACATGACCAATGTCACATACGATAGGAATGCCACCACTAACGAAGTTAGATTTGAATTAACCGATCTTACTGTGGGTTCATCATATCAATGGTCAGGTAGACTTGAGGCATGGGCCAATGGTACATTCACTAATGTTACTTCATTGAACAACCAGACAATCTATGCCACAAATACCAACATGACTGGTCAAGTATGGAATTACACAACTCCAAATGCGAGTGCTTTTTACTGTGCATACATTACTTTGTCTAATTCAAGTAATCCATTTTTGGATGAAGATGGAATGTGCTTCCAGTTATATTTCGATGATGATTGGGATGGAGTATGGAATGAAGACGACCTTTGTCCGAATACTACTGCAAATGCGACTGTAGATTTCAATGGATGCGATGCTACTCAGAGAGATTCAGATGGGGATGGATACGTCGATGCTTCCGATGCCTTCCCATTTGATTCCACTCAATGGTCGGACGGCGATGGAGATGGATTTGGGGACAATCCTGGTGGAAATAATTCAGATGCATTCCCAACAGATAGTACCCAATGGTCAGATGGTGACGGGGATGGCTATGGAGATAATCCAAACGGAAACAATTCCGACGCCTTCCCTACAGATCCGAATGAATGGGAGGATACTGATGGAGACGGATATGGTGACAATGGAGATTTCATGCCGAACGATCCATCTCAATGGTTAGATTCTGATGAAGATGGCTATGGAGATAATTCCTCTGGGACCAATGGCGATGCATTCCCTCAAGATTCAACTCAATGGTCAGATCAAGACGGTGATGGGTATGGTGATAATCAGGCAGGAAACTATCCTGATGCATTCCCAACAGACCCTAATGAATGGGTAGACTCTGATGGTGATGGATATGGCGACAATGGGGATTTCATGCCGAATGATCCAACTCAATGGTCAGATCAAGACGGTGATGGGTACGGTGATAATCAGACTGGGACTAACCCCGATGCTTTCCCTACTGATGGCACCCAGTGGGCAGACAGTGACGGTGATGGTTATGGTGATAATCCACAGGGCAATCTAGCCGATGCCTTCCCTAACGATTCGACCCAATGGTCAGACGTAGATGGCGACGGATATGGTGATAATCCAACTGGAACTTCTCCTGATGCTTGCCCGAATACTCCCGAAAATGCGCGCCCGGTTGATTCTACCGGATGTCATGATTCCGAACTAGATACAGATGAGGATGGAATTACCGATGATCTAGACATTTGCCCGAATACTCCCGACACCGAGTCCGCTGATGAGAATGGGTGTTCAGCATCTCAGCGAGATACAGACAGTGATGGAATTACTGATGATCTCGATGTCTGTTCTTCGACTCCATCAGGAGAATCAGTAAATTCGGTTGGATGTAGTCAGAGCCAAATTGATGACGACCAAGATGGAGTAATGAACGATAGAGACAATTGTCCTTCTACTGACTTCGGCCTCATTGTTGATTCATTTGGATGTGCTAGCAATCAACTAGACAATGATGGTGATGGAATTACTGATGATCTGGATACATGTGCCTCAACTATCCAATCATATTCTGTTGACGATCAAGGATGTGCAGATTATCAGAAGGATTCAGACGGTGATTCTGTGATGGATGATAAGGACCAATGTGCAAATACTCCATCAGGCGAATCTGTTGATGTAAATGGTTGTGGAGACACTCAGAAGGATAGTGATAGCGATTCTGTAAAGGATGCTGTTGATTTGTGTCCTGGGACTCCTGGAATAGAGGTCGCCGATGCAGAGGGTTGTTCACCATCGCAGAAGGATTCTGATGATGATGGTGTAAACAATGCAATTGATGAGTGTCCGCAGACAACAACTGGTTCATCTGTTAACAATGTGGGTTGTGCCGCATATGAAAGAGATTCAGATGGGGATGGTGTTCTCGATATTGACGATATATTGTGCCCTTCAACTCCTATGAACGAACAAGCTGACCTGATTGGCTGTGGACCTTCGGAGAGAGATACAGATGATGATATGATTGTCGATGCTTTGGATGCTTGTCCAGGCACTAATGTAGGCGCACAGGTTGATTCGGATGGTTGTTCGGCTAGCCAGAGGGACTCTGATGGTGATGGAGTTAAGGACGACAAGGATCTTTTCCCCGATGATGCTTCTGAATCTTCAGATAGAGATGGCGATGGAGTAGGAGATAATTCAGATGCTTATCCCGATGATCCGGCTGCATCCTTAGAAGGTGAGTTGGATAGCCCGATGGGCCTAATTTTGATTATTGTAATTGTGTCTATTCTTGCACTTGGTGGAGGTGCACTTCTCTTCATTAGAAGTGGGAAAAATTCCGATGGAGTTGAAGCTTTAGCAATTGCTAGTGAACAATCTAGTATTCTACAAACAGAGCAACCAATTGCACAGCAACAGGTCGTTCAATCTCAGCCGGAACAATTCGTTGATGAACAGGGCAACCATTGGATGCGTCAGCCAGATGGTACAATGCTTTGGTGGAATGGAACTGAGTGGCAACAAATTGACTCTTGATTGGGAATTGCTTTGAACGGCGTGCCATATTGGCCAAAGGATGAGCGCATCGCGGGAGACAGTTGAGCGAGTGTTGGGTGCCGTTGAGAGTAGCGGCAGACATTATGGAAACGGCTTTCCGATGATCGCCAGTGAGAACGTGATTTCACCAATGGTTCGACAGGCTTGTGATAGCGATTTACATGGGCGTTATGCTGAGGGTTTACCAGGAAAGAGATACTACCAAGGATGCGATGATTTCGATACGATTGAATCGATAGGTATCGATCTTGCGAAGAAGGTATTCAATGCTCCATTCGTCAATATTCAACCTACGTCAGGAACAGTTTCCAATATAGCTGCTCTCAAGGCTTTAGTTAAGCCCGGAGATAGGATTACTGCAGTTTCTACCGCAGATGGCGGGCACATCTCTCATGCTCAAATGGGAGCAGTTGGCCTACGTGGTTTAGATCTGAATACCTATCCTTGGGACGCAGATCGCATGGAACCAGATATTGATGCAGCAGCGGCAATGATTCGGGAAGTTAAGCCAAAGATGGCTTTGTTTGGCGCTTCTGTTTTTCTCTTTCCCACTCCGTTGCAAGAACTTGCAGATGCTGCTCATGAAGTTGGTGCTACTGTAATGTATGATGGCGCTCATGTTTTGGGACTCATTGCAGGAGGTGTATTCCAAGATCCTCTCAGAGAAGGTGCGGATGTGATGACTGGTTCATCTCACAAGACATTCCCTGGGCCTCAGGGTGGTTTTCTGATATCTAGTAGTGAAGATGAGAAGTTCCAAAAGAAGTTGAATAATGCAGTATTTCCAGGTACAAATTCATCATACCACTTACATCATGTCGCTGGAAAGGTGGTGGCTTTGGCCGAATTCGAAGCATTTGGAACCAAGTATGCTAAGGACATAGTTGCAAATGCCAAGGTTCTAGCAAGTTCACTTGCATCAGAAGGTTTTGATGTTCTTGCTGAAGATCGAGGATACACTGCTAGCCATCAGGTTCTGACTAGACATGGAGGCGTCGATTCAGGTGCAGGGCGTACTGCTGCTGCGGTTCTTGAAGAGGCAGGAATTATCACCAACATGAATATGCTACCTGGAGATACAAAGGCAATGTCTCCATCTGGATTACGTTTAGGAGTCCAGGAACTTACTCGTCATGGTATGGGTGCCGATGAAATGGAACATGTTGCCGAATGTTTCCGAAGAGCTCTAATTGATGGCGAGGATCCAAACAAGGTCAAGAAGACTGTGAATTCAATTCGTTCTAATTTCCAAGAAGTGAAGTATTGTTATAGCGAATAAATTGAGTTCAAATCCAAACATCATTTTCTGCAGTTAGGTCACCTGTTGCATCACCCGTATTGACCACTCCTTTCGGTTCAATCAACATCACTTTGCATTCATTTTTTGCGAATGGTTTGTGGCGAATTCCCTTGGGAACTATATGCATCTCACCAGTTTGTAAAATGACTGTATGGTCTTCAAATTCGATACCCATCTCCCCTTCAACCACTAGGAACATTTCATCCGTATTTTCATGTGAGTGCCATACGAACTCACCCTGAATTTTTACGATTTTTATTTGATAGTCGTTCAATTCTGCAATCACTCTTGGTGACCAATGTTCGGTGAACAAAGTAAATTTCTTATTGATGTCTATCCCTCTCATAATCTCACCTACATTTGTTCTATGTGTTTCTCCTTTTGATGATTGTTGCTATCAAAAATACTAGAGAAATGGCGCCGACTCCAATTGGTAGAGGGAGAAATGATTCCTCTTTTTCAGGTTCATTTTCTTCAGTATTGTTAGATTCTTCATTCCAGTCCATCCAAGCGTAGGTTGCGATGATATCCATTCCGGTTTGTAGTCCAGATTCAACATTACCTCGCCCCCCTCCCATTCGATTCAATGTGTTTACTGAATCAGTCTGAGCGTGTTTGGGCGTTTGTTCACATGTATCTCCTTCTTCCATGATATACTGATGCTGCCCCCTCAACCAAGTGGCAGTATGGCCTGCCATAATGAAATTATAATGATCCGAATTCCCTTTCGTGTCATCAATTACTCTTACCCATTCTGAAGGATGTTCCAATTGTTCGTTAATATCAACAAGTTCCGTTTGAAAGACATCTGCTCGCTCTCTCATTTCATCTGTAACATTCAATCCTCTATCTTCGTAGTATGACCAATCATCAACGGGGGATGTGAATTGGTATAGTGTCCAAAATTCTTCGTCGCAACCACTTAGTTGGCTAGCCGCCGGGGTGGGCACTGGCCAGTTTAGTCCGAACATATCCAAATTCAGATAGGTTGTTGTGGTTCCATTTGGGATGTTATCGACGAAATGTAAACTTCCCATCCCTCCACCTTCACTTGAATCTGAACCTTGCCATTCTTCATAGTCCCACCAACCCAGTTTCCATGTCCGTTCTGGAGTACCCTCCCATTTTGAAATCACACTAGCAATTTCCAACAGTGCCCCGCTTCCAGTTCCATCATCATAAGCCCCATCTGATCGACAACCTGCATATGTCACTCCAATCAAAGGAGGTGGCGAATAGCAAATTGCATCATGATGTGCACCTACTACAATCCATTCATCATCTAATGTGCCATTGATGGTTACTACAATATTCTCACAATCGGAACATTCGTTTGTTGTGAATGTTTGTCGTTCGACTTCAAAACCCATTTCGTCAAGTTCATCAGCAATCCAATTCCTTGCGTTCTTATTTGCATCTGAGTCAATCTTTCGGTAACCAAAGTCTGCCATCTGCAACATGTTGTCATACGCATCATTTCCTTCAGGCCAGTCTTGAGGTGTTTCAGATTCTACTTGTGCACCTATCGTTCCAGTAAGGTTGAGGAGTAGGAAGAACACAAAGATGGCTCCCAAACCCCTAGTCATGTTACTCGAGACAAGTCTTCAGATTTGGACCCATGGTCGTTATTCTGATTCATCATGTTGTGATTTTGAAGTTGCGATTTTTCGGATTACATATTCTATCGACCACTTGAATCCCATTTTTTCATGTATCAATCCTAACATCAGCCATAGGCCCATATGCAACAATGTAATTCCAAATGCTACAATCAGTGTAATTTCTGGAATTGATTCAACTACTGCACCCAGTAGTGCGAAATGTAAGACATAGATGGTTAGAGATAATTTTCCTGAGGGGGCCAACCAATCATTTGTTTTAGACATCCATGATGGCGCCATTCTGAAAAGGTCCCAAAGGAAAATAGTCCATGTTGCAGATACAATCACGAACCAATGATTTGCTGGGAAGAAAGTCAGCACTCCTTCTCCCATGGTTGCAGCCCAAATTGTATTGGAAGTCATGGATATAACCATTGTAGCTAGTAGAGTACTGATGGCCAAAGATCCACTTTGAGTAATGTTAAGTTTCCAATTTTCGTTGAGTTTTTCTGCATCCAAAGTGCTACCGACATAGTAGAATGCAATCCAAGGGAAAAGAGGGTATGTGCCGCTGAAGAATGCCAATTGAAACCAATGGGAAATAGACTTCACACTAACCAAATCATCCCATCTAGGTCCAGGAATAAGATTCGGGAAGTAATGGAGTAGAATTGCTGAAAAAATGATGATTGCTATTGGTTTGAATAATCTAGATTCCTTGTCTTTTGCCCATCTAAGAAATGCAAACTCTCGATGGGAAATTAAGGGCACAATGAAAATACATAATCCAAGCAGGGTCAATATTCCTGGGGAATTCCAGTAATAGCGTTGAGGTAGTAGGAATCCAATTAAGAATTGTAGCAAAATCAGTACAGATCCTCTGGTAATTACCCATTTGAGAATAGGTTCGGCATTGTCCTTCCTTCTCTTAAGTCCACGATGTAGTCCCCATCCTGAAATTGTGACAAACATGGGCGCAGCCATCCCTCCAATAGCTGCGGATACAAATGCAAGTGGATGGGTTGTTGAAACTGGTGCAGGTAGGAGGGCAGCAGTATGTACTTGAACCATGCACAGGATTGCAAACCCTCTCATTGAATCTACATGATTCAGTCTCAATGACACTAGTTCACCGTACCCATGAGTCAATTCTGCTTGGTGGTTGAAATTCGATTTGTTCAATTTGTATCGCTTGCTCAATTCTTTCACGATTATCTTGTTCCAATTCGCCACGATGATGGACCGTAATCCACGAATCTCCTTGCATTATTTCTTGCCCTAATTCTACATCTAGAATGAATCCTACTGCAGAGTCAATGACGTCATCAATCTCCCGTCTTCCAGCTCCTAAATCTAATGCAACAAGGGCTAATGCCATTGCATCTATGTCTGTTACAGTTCCATCGATTGGCGAAGGGATCTCTGTAGAATTCAGGCTCCTATCAAGAAGGCCAAGTGATTGACATAGACTATGTTCCGAATCAAAAATTGATGCATCGACTCCTTGGGAAATCGCCATTTGAATGAAACATTTCATTGCACTTCCATCATGCAAGGAATCTTGAATCATTACAAATCCGCTCTCGAGACTATCTGATTTACCTGTTGCATGCAACAATGCACCTCCTTGAGCACAAACTAATTCCTCAATATCCCAAGGGCCATTTCCACGCATTGTTTCTATTGATTCAAGAATTTCTAGTGAATTTCCAATAGCACATCCTAGTGGCTGATCCATCGTTGTGAGTACTGCGGAAGTCTGAACTCCACATCTATTGGCTGCATCGACCATCGTTTTCGCTAGGTCCCGAGCATCTTCTTTTTCCACCATGAAAGCTGCTTTTCCATATTTGACATCCAAGACTAAAGCGCTAAGAGATTCAGCCGCTTTCTTTGATACAATACTGCTGGTGATTAGGGGGAGGCTTGCTACAGTTCCAGTGACATCTCTGATAGAATACAAACGTCGGTCTGCTGGAACTAAATCATCGGTTTGGCCAACCATGGCAATACCAATGTCCTCTACTTGCGCTTGAATTTCTTCGATACTTAGTCGAACCTCAAATCCAGGTAAACTCTCTAATTTATCCAGTGTCCCACCTGTGTGCCCCAGTCCTCTTCCAGAGATCATTGGTACCTTTAGGCCACAGGCAGTCAGAGCAGGGGCTAAAGGAATGGATATTTTGTCCCCAACTCCACCAGTACTATGTTTGTCGACCACTAGATGTTTCCATTCCTGTGGCCATTCCAAGCATCTACCACTGTACCTCATCGAATCAGTGAGGGCAGCAGTGGCTTCAGGGTTTAGGCCATGTACGAAAATTGCTTTCAGCACACTCTCAACTTGCGAATCATCCCAACGTTCTATACTTGAATTAGCAACTACATGATTCACAAATGATTGAATCTCAGTAGGGCTGACCGTTCCATCTTGGATGGATTCGGTCAGGGATTCTGGGTTCATCTGCTCACTCGCCAAACTCCTCTTGATATTTCTCTCGGAGTTGTTCCATTGTCCATCCTGAAGACAGATGAGACTGGACAAATTCATGAGTCCATTCGTCGAAATCAAAACCATCCAACTTGGGGGCTCCGAAGACGCCATCATCCTTCCCACTAGTGGCGTCTCTAGCCTCGTTTCCTCCTGAGCCAACACTGGTTCCATCTAGAATCACAGCTCCCGTCGAGGAACTCTCTGGAGAAGTTGTTTCTGCAATTGTATCAGTGAAAACATACCCTGTATCGTCTTCAAGAACTTCTTCTACGAATCCTTCATCATCTTTCATCATCATTAATGCAAGTGCAATCCCTAGTGTAATTCCTGATAATATTACCAATCCAAGTAGGATTTTTGCGGGAGTTGAATCCAATGGATCCTCTCTTAGTCCAAATGCCCCACCAGGTTCGTTATCATCTGAATCATCCGTGGTTGTATCTTGTTCATCATTATTCGAAGGATTATTTGTTGTAGATTCGGTGCAACCAAATTCAATATAATCATCGAATCCATCACCATCTGCATCTGCCTTGTTTATCGCATCTTTTGGACTGACTTCTCGCTCAACTGCGAGTGACAATTCTGCTGAATCTTCTATACAATCCCCGTCAGTATCTTTGGAAAATGGGTCACCATCATAATTTGATTCTTGCAGATTGGACAATCCATCTTCGTCCCAGTCTTGCGATTGTTCCGCAAGAGGGCTTCCAGGAACAATTGAAGAAGTTCTATTCAAACCACGCTTGATTTCATACCAATCTGGCATCCCATCTCCATCTGTATCAGTAGTATCGTCGACACGATTCCAATCCTCATTGAATGAAGAAAGATATGCTGATGCAATAGGGGGTTGATGTAGAATTATCCCCATTTCTCTATTTCGAAGAGCGCTATTACTGCCCCAGTTAATGCTAGAAATTAGAACAGATTTGCCGTCAATGATTACTCCTTTGTTATGTAATTTAGTAATGTAATCTCCATTGGACATCAAAACCGCTGTCGCATCTGCACCTAGAGTGCGATTCCATTGATTGTTTACGAGATTTAGGACATCACGATCATCGAATGCGTCATCCGTATAGTACCCGTTTAGGAGTAGACGAATAGTTACATTCCTCTCAACTGCGGCACGTTCTAGAGCTTCAAGTAATGGATTTTCACCGTAACCCCATCCCCATCCATCTTGGAGATATTGTACTGAGAGATCAATTGATTCATCCGCGGAATCAATCATGTCGACTAGTCCTCCAATACAATCGTCAGGACAGGTCAGGAGTTGACCTGTGAATGGGCCACTGTAAATTGTTTCATCTGTTGAAGTACTAAGTTCCACCAATCTGTTGCTTGGAGAAATCCAGTTTGATGGTGTTCCAAGTTCTGAATCCATGGGGTTGAATTCCTCAATATGCAGGTGACTCGTATTTTCGTCCCACAGCATTCGGCTGAGAACCATTTGTGCAGTAGCATCGTCATCGATGAATACTGACCATTCTCTATTTCCTGAATCGCCGTCCACTGGGAAACTACTGCTCTTCCAGTTGCCACTAGACATCCAAACTGAGTTTTGGTCTCGTACTGCTACCTTCGAGTGAATATAGCGGTAAGGACCTTCAGGAGATGATGCAGAAGG
>JASLJW010000053.1 GCA_030747885.1 Candidatus Thalassarchaeaceae archaeon | reverse complement strand
AATAAAGAGAATTCGCGGGGGGCCGCCCTCTGTTCTAGGTCTTGTATCAATCGATTGTTGAATTGCTTGTTCCAATATCCAGTCTGGAAATGGACCCCTAGGAATTTGTTCCAAGGTTATATCCACGACATCACCGACATTCTCCTTGTTCTTCGATGGTAGATAAACCCGAAGATTCGAAACATTATTTCCTTCTATACGAAAATGATGCAACTGAGAAAACTAGAATTATAGAAAATATGCCAGTTGATGGCAAGAAACCACCTTCATCACCACAGACAACATCGTCCACCATAAAATCGAAAATTGTAGACCACTCAAAGGCCATCACTAAACGGAAATCGGCTCCGTCCCAAATTGGGGGGAGAGTAATAGATGCTGAACCATTTGAATTATCGTCAGCATCCAAACGGTGAATGTCACGAATAACGTGACTATAATTCTCTAAACCGTTGGAACCTTGTTCAAATCTCGCAACATTTTCAACAACAAATAATACTGGAGTATATTGTGTATGAGATGGATAAACTGTACATTTCTCCCAATAATCATCTACAATTTTGTATTCTAAATTTGGTCCTATGGTCCAAGAAACTGTTCCTTCAGAATCATTCGATGAAGAGCCTACCCACTCAAGTGATGAAGATATTCCATCTAATGGAAGGCTCGAACCCATGCTCAGGGATTGAGTGTAATCATCGGCCAAAGAGACGCCCCCTTTTGCCAATGTACCTGTATGAAGCCACTCTCCATTGAATACAATTGATGGGGGAGTACGTGTCAAACCATCTGTCGAAATTACAGATGCAGGACCATAGCGTTCTATCCAACGATCATCACCGACCTCCGTTCCAAAGGGATCCTGGGATTCCGAATACTCCCTATGATAGTGCAAACGCTCTACATTATTGCTCTGTGATAAAACGTCCACTACATGTTCACTATCAAGACAATTAGCACACCATGTTGCAGTATATACTTCTACAATACTTGGCCATAATGATGATTCAATTTGACCTGTTGAATTGCTAATATTTCCTGCTCCAATATCAACAGCTAAACCACCTATCATCCCGCTTATTTCTTGATCTTGAGTTCCAGATTCAACCCTCTCAGCAACAGGAGAATTCAACGATGATGATGCATGAACCCCACTAGATAAACAGACAAGAAAAACCAGTATGAGTGCTCGCTTCATGCATCTGAGAAGTAGCCGTTACTCCTCAATGTTACCTTTCTTCGTTTTGAAAATTCCAAAAGGCACGATGGCGACGTTGGCGGAAAAATCGAACTTGGTCCTCTATTCTAGCCCACCATTGCCTTCCTTCAGGATCAAATTCCTCTTGAATTGGAGTAAGGTACTCAAACAATGCATCTCGGTTCAATTGAATGTGCTGTCCTTTCACCCAAATTTCTTGACCTTCTTCAACTTCATGATGTTCTCCCATCTCCTCAGAATGACGCCAACCATGATTTCGTGCCATTGTTTGAAGGATTTCGACTTCTTGTTGAGTTTGGTATACATTCTCAATAGTCAATAATCGAAAACTTCTACCTGGAACATTTGGAAAACGTGCCAGTGAACCAATTGGTGCAGCATGTAATCCAACTAGAGCATTGATGAGTAAATTGGGAATCCGATTTCGGTTTCCTTCAACGCCTATTGCATCGTCATCAATCGGAAACGGTGGGTTTTGCGCAATATGATTTTGGACAACAATTTCGGCCCGTTCTCGAGCTTCTCTCTGTCGATATTGTAGGTGTTGCCATCTTCTTCGGACTCTTTCTTCTTCTGGATCTATCTGTTCTATATTTTCTTGAAATGAATCGTTCCAAGTAATCTTATTCTTTCGAGCCAAAAAATCATGAACGGTTCTGATGGCTTTGTGATTATGCTTGTCCTGAGCACAAACTAGAGCAACTGTCACAATTTGATCACCAATTGGAAGATTCCTTAATTGTTCACTAGCATGAGTACAAATTGATTCCCATTCCTTAGAAGGGTCAACTCTAGCACTCAGTTGATATTTGTCCAAACGCCTCGTAAATTGTTGACTGACTTTGATTTGATATTGAGTTTCAGTTGTACCCTCAATCAACAAACTTCGATCCTTAACTGAAAAATAGATATTCTCATTTTTATGTTCTAAATCGGCCAAAAGACGGGCTGCCCTACGATCTGCTTCTACAGGCATTATTGGAGTTACTCGATCATTATTCCAATTCAATAAAAGCAGTTGAAGGCTATCATGAATTGTACTTCCTGGTGGCGAAAATTGTGCTGAAATCAATGCTGACCATAACCTAAAATCTGTAGGTACACGACGAAGTTTGATTCTCCCATCAACAGATTTTGCTCTGATGAACAATCTCCCATCACGAACTGTGATACAATTGTTATATTCATGGTCAAATAAATCTGGAGATGAAAAGTTCCCGGTTTGTTCCCTCCACCTATTGAGCCATGGAATTGTTTCCGCTTCTTCCGAAAATATTCGTTCGATAAGGAACGGGAGTTCTTCCATGTCAGAAGTGTGTTGACTTTGCCGAATTTGGTCTTGAGTGTGGGTGCTATGGCGCCTTAAATCAGTCCATTTCCATTCTGGATCTCTGTATCGTGTCCATCTTCTGATAATTTGAGATATTACGGATCCTCCTGTTCTAACAGGAGGTCTTGCTTGACGTCGCAACCCAGCGTAATCTCTCCAATCAACAGCCCTTCGACGAGATTTTCTAAGCCAATCCCTCCGATCCTCACCCAATTGAGCAAGTAATTGGCCAAATTTATTCCAATTAATTGCCTTCAATTCCCATACCTCCATTTTAGAAATCATTTCAATCAACTGAATAGATGGGAAGCGAGGTCCTGAATTGATAACACCATCAATTGTAATTGAATGGGGCATGTGTGAAGGTGAACTGATTTGAAGCCAACAACCACCAGGTAAAGGGATGCCTCTATTCATTAGCCATTCCTTATGGGATACATTCTCGGCTTCAGAGATTTCCTGAAGAATGCGCTCTCTAATTTCTGTACCTTTCTCATCATCGATAATTGGTTCAATGTGTGATTGTTGAACGCGAAATAACCAATTTGAATCCTGCCTGTCCAATCTACTGTGCCAATCACGAAGTCTACTTACTGTAGCTCGAATTGAATTGTTTTTTAATATCTCATTTACTGATTCTATATCTGTATCAGAAAATTTGTTCAATGGAATAAATCCAGAACAATGGGGGCGAATCATCCATTTACATCTGGGACACCAATTGCTAGGATTGAACCCTAAGGTTTCACTTTCACATGCAAAACAAACCCTATCCTTTCTATCATCATCGTTCACCATTTTTGTGGTAGCCATAAGTGAAGAATTGCATGACTCCTTATGAATCAAGTAAAACTACAATGAGGCAAAGGCTGTGATTGTCCTATTGATATCTTCATCGGTAATATGTAAGTGAGTTACCAATCGAATCATGTTTGGACCTAAATCCAATGCATCAATGCCATTATCTGCAAGAGATTGGATTACATCAGATGCTATAGATTCGGTGGAAATGTAAACCATATTTGATTCAACGGTAGAGAGATCCACCTCAAATCCATCCATATCACCTATAGCTTCAGCTAATTTTCGAGCACGGATATGATCTTCAGCCATTCTTTCGATATGGAAATCCAAAGCGTGCAAACCAGCAGCAGCAATTACTCCTGCCTGACGCATTCCTCCCCCAAACATCTTGCGCCAGCGATGGGCCAAGGCAATGAAATTCGAAGAGCCAACCAATACACTCCCTACAGGGGCGCCAAGTCCCTTGGACAAACAAATAGAAACAGAATCATAGTCCCTAACTATACGGGCAGGGTCAGTACCAGTAGCAACCACTGCATTGAATAAACGAGCTCCGTCCATATGTGCAGCACAATCATTGTCATGAGCGACCTTGGCAATTGCATCCAAGGTTTCTTGCGGATAACAAGTTCCTCCTCCTCTATTTGATGTGTTCTCGACACAGACTAGAGAACCATTAGGAAAGTGGCCGAGACTACCATCGCCTTTGCGAATTGCTTTTGAAACATCTTCAGGCGTCATTATTCCAAGTTCCCCTGGAACTAGAGCTACCGAACATCCAGAAAGAGCGGCATAACCCCCCCCTTCGTATACGTAAATATGACTAGTAGTCTCAGTAACTATCTCATCGCCCGGATTCGTGTGGGCACGGATTGCAATCGCATTCGACATTGTCCCACTTGGTACAAATAGAGCAGATTCCTTTCCTAGCATCTCTGCTAAACGATCCTGTAACTTAATTACTGTTTGATCATCGCCCAATACATCGTCCCCAACTGGAGCGGAGGCCATTGATTTACGCATGGCTTCTGTAGGTTGAGTTACTGTATCACTTCGCAAATCAACGCGGTCGGATGGATGCTCTCGCATGCCATCCGCTAGTATCTCTATTTCTTAGGCTTGTCCAGAATTATTGATTCTTCCATTTACCGAGAGTGTCTCTCAGCGCATCTTCAAGATTCGAATGTTCAAATTCAAATCCAGCATCAAGTAATCGTTTTGGGTGAACCTTTTGACCTTCAAGTAAAAGTGGGCGTGCTAGTTCTCCAAATAGAATTCGAAGAATGAACCCAGGAAGGGGAGCGAATGCTGGTCTACGCAATACTCGCCCTAATGTCTTTGCAAACGTTTTCTGACGAACTGGATTTGGTGCAGTAAGATTGTACACACCTTCACATTCAGATGTCATCATTAAATGTTGTACTGCTGCAATATGATCGTCCATTGAAATCCAAGACATCCATTGTTTTCCTGAACCAATTGGGCCCCCAGCTCCCATCTTGAATGGGAATAACATCCTCCCTAAAGCTCCGCCTTGTGGAGTCAAAACTATTCCAGAACGAAGATGGATGGTTCTGATGCCAGCAGAACGTGCAGCATCTGCTGATGATTCCCAAACCAACGCTGTATCTGTAAGGAAGCCTTCTCCATTACCACTGTTCTCATCGATATTCTCGTCACCTCTATTACCATAAATTCCTATTGCACTAGCAACAATAAACACCTCAGGTTTCTTCACAAGTGATGCCATAGTTTCAGCAAGAAGTGTCACTGAATCTCTTCGAGAATCGAGAATGGCAGCTTTACGTTTCTTTGACCATCTCTTATCTCCAATTCCAACACCACCAAGATGGATTACTGCATCGATCCCATCAAATAAAGACGGCTCTAAATCTCCCTTTTGAGGGTCCCAATATCTTTCAAAATCATTGGTTGGAGTCCTTCTTACCAATTGAATAATTTCATGCCCACCTGTGTCTAAAAATGGCATTAGTTGTGAACCAATTAATCCACTAGCGCCACTAATCAATATCTTCTTCCTAGGTAAATGCGAAAATGATTGGTGCCTCATAATATCTCTAGTCAAACTAATCGCCCTTGAAGTAAACATGCGAGTAACCATCATACGAACATACCGACTTCCGAAAAGTCGACCTAAGAAGCCAAATGGGAGATCATAACTAACCTCATCTCGAACGATTGTTGCTCCATCTTCTTCTATGAGACGATGGGTATGTTCCCAACGTTTGAATGGGCCTCGAATCATCCTATCTGCAAACAATTCTCCTTCAATCAAGTCAGTGTGTTCAGCTATCCACTTCATTTTGAGTGGCCCTACTTTCATTTTGATTACCCTGCGTCCACCAGGTGAAAGGTCAGGGGGGGATGAGATACTCTCCATTTTCTCCCAAGGAGGAGCTAGTCGATCGAAGGCTCCTTCTCGTGCATGCCACTCCCAAACTACGCTTTTGGGTGCATTGATGCTTGTATCATGCTGAAAATTGGTCATCGAATGCCCCCTCTATTCCGTCTGATATGTAAAAGCGGTCGTTTGAGGCCTGTAAGGATTAGGAACCGAAGACACTTGGGGGACACATGGAAGTGACTCGGGAGTTCCTACGTATATTCACTGCGATAATTGGTGGCTTCGTTCTTGCGTCGTATGTTTGGGGAGTTTCTCGACTCCCTCAAGCTACAGATTTATGGGGAGGAGTGAGCGGGAATCTCCAAAAATTCAGTATTGCATTCATGTTCGTAGCAGCATTGGGTTACATGATTTATTGGTGGTTTGCTCTTTTCCAAATAGAGGTCGAGGCTTTCAATGGATTGCGATGGCCTTGGGGAGATGCTGATGGTCAGGGTGGAACTAGACTCCTTTGGTCATTCATACTCTTCCTGATTCCTTCGATTCTTTGGCTTGAAAGTACAGGATTGCATCTTCGGAACCCTTCATCTTGGACTCCTTTTCTTGTAGTGGGAATTCTACTATTGGTTGCAATAGGGAATATCATGCTTGGACTACTGGCATACTCAGCATTACAAGATGGCGTTGAAGGAGCAATTTGGATGATTATAGGTGCATGCGCTATATCCATTCAATGTGTTCTTAATGACCTGATAATTTGGTCTTGGAAATTTCCTTGGTAAAGGGAGAGGGACAGATGCGACTGATAACCTTCCTCCGTTTTATGCGGCAAATCCTGAAGAAAGGGCCAGCAAATTTAGACTGGATCCAGCGTCAAGGATTGTTAGCAGTCAAGTTAGCTCAAATCTTTGCTCTAAGATCAGATATCCTCCCAGTGGAAAAATGCAGACAACTCCAGACTCTATACCAACATGCAGCAACCATTCCTTCAGAAGATGTCTTTGCAAATATCGACTCAAGGGCCACAAAGGGATTCAGAGATGCTTTTGATTGGATTGATGAAAACCCGCTAGCTGCTGCTTCTGTTGGCCAAGTACACAGAGGACGATTGAAAACCGGGGAAGAAGTCGTAATAAAAATTATCAAAACCCAAAATGAGAAACAATTCAAGCGTGATGTTAAACGAATGCGCCGATGGCTGAAAGTTTTCCTTATTTTTTCACCTAAACTTCGCAAAGTCGGGAATCCAATCGCTTTACTAAATCATGTAGCAGATTATACAACTAGAGAACTTGATCTAAGAAATGAAATTTCTGGGGCAAATGAATTGAAAGAAATACAGAACCGAATAAAGGACGATTTTCAAATGGATCTTCTTCGATTCCCTCAATACTATCCTTCTATCTCAAATGAGCATGTTTTGGTCTCTGAATTCATTGATGGGAAATCTCTTGAGGGCGGAATTGAGGATGGGGATTTAGAATGGAATACATTGCTAGAACTCTTCAGGATTCATGGAGCATTTCTCTTTGGAATTGGAACTTTTCATGGAGATTTACATCCAGGTAATTGCATTATCGATGAAAAGGGAAATTTTGTTTTTATTGATAATGGGGCAATTTGTCACGCGCCAAAACATGTAAATTTAGCACTATTCAAGTTCTTCGAGCATCTTTCAAAAAAACAACTTACTGAAGCATTTGATTCGTTACTTGAGATGTCGGCTGTTAAATTAGATAAACAAAAACTTGAGAAATATCATGCAAGAATGCATGAAATTTACGATGGTTTTGAATCCAAACCTGTTGGTGAACAGAGTTTGACGCAAATCATGATGCGAACTGTCAGAACTGCTGTAGAGAAAGCAAAGGCTGACTTCGGAGAAGAGGCTTTTCCAATCATTCGTGCACTCATGTATCTAGATGGGTTAGTCATTAGAACACACCCGGAAGTAATGCTAATACAATCAATGGGTCCATATCTAGAAGAATTTAGAATTGGATTGGGTATTGGGGAGTAGGCTGGCCATGAAGATGAACTCACAAATTGATGGGCCAAAAGTTGCAATAGTTGGTGCTGGAATTGCAGGGCTTTATTGTGCAACGATTCTCAAATCTGAGGGAATCAATGTCACGATTTACGATAAAGAAAAAGAGGTTGGAGGACGAATGCGCACCTCTGAAATTGATGGGTTCCTAGTAGACCATGGGTTCCATGTAATGCAAACTGCCTATGATGAAGCCTCAAGTTTCATCGATTTTGATGCATTGGGGTGTAAGTCCTTCAAACCAGGAGCGAAAGTAATCGATGTTTCAGATAATAAGATTCGAACTCGACTAATGGTAGATCCTTGGAGAAGCCCAATACGAGGATTATTGAGTTCATTCAATGGATTGCTTTCCTTTCGAGATCAATTGAGAATTGCTTCACTTAGAAGAAGGGTGATGAGGGGTCCTTTAGACGGATTATTCGATGGAAATGACGGAACTACTCATGATTATCTAAGGGTAAGGAAATTGAGTGATGATGCTATCAACAGATTCTTCCTACCATTGTTCAGTGGAATTTTTCTTGAATCTGAACTCCGAACTTCAGAACGATTGTTTCGTTTTATTTTTCGAATGATGGCGAAAGGAAAAATGGTCTTACCAAAAAATGGAATTCGTGCGGCTCCTTTGGCAATGGCAGAAAAAATAGGGCTAGACAATATTCGATTGGGTGTAGAAATTGATAGAATTGAAAATCAGGCTCTTCGATTCAGAGGTGAGGCTCACAGATTCGATTTAGTCATCAAAGCATTTGCAGAACCCAGTGAAGGGAATGGGAGAGATGTCTGGACAGTGAACTTCGATGCTCCTGCATCACCCATTCGTTCAAAGCATATCATGCTAAACAGCAATCTCCACGAAAATGATTCAATTGTTTGTCATGTTGCTGTCCCTTCTGATATTCAACCATCATACGCCCCTGTTGGCAGAAGTCTCGTGACGGCTACTGTGGTAGGTGACCGAGCCACAAAAATGGGATATGATTCAGATGAAGTAATCGAAAAAGAAGTCAGAAAAGATTTGGGCACTTGGTTTGGAGATGGGACCGTTTCTACATGGCAAACATTGTGTATACAACATATCTCAAATGCCCTTCCAGAAACAAATTCGGGACAACGACTCACGAATGTTCCACGGAATGGGATCGATCCAATAGTGTGCGGAGATCACATGCTACATGGCAGTGTAGAAGGTGCATTTCTTTCAGGTAAAGCTGCAGCATCATCTGCATTAGCAAGATTAAATGGTAATGATACAGTAGTTAAAGGACCACAAAAGAAGGTATGAGGATTCGCCATCAGTAAAATGGATTAGAGCCGGCTTCATGATCAGTGGCATCAACTATTGATTTAATCGAAGGTACCTTCTCTCGAATTACAACCTCAATACCTTGCTTCAATGTGACATCGACCATTCCACATCCCTGACAACCTCCACCAAAGGCAATTACTGCCTTGTCTCCATCAACTCCAAGCAATTCAACAGTGCCTCCATGAGATGCTACCATTGGACTAACATCAGTTTGGATAACTTCAGCAACTGCAACTGAAATATCGTCAACCCACATTGGATTTGGGTTTTCAAATTGGAACCCTCCTCCCATCAAAGTCTCAACGAAATCTAATGTTGCACCCTCCATGTATTGTGCACTCCTTTCAGCAATCAAAACTGTCATTCCATCCACTTCAGAAGCGATATCAGATTCTTCCTTTTCCTGAAGATCTACCAAATTAAGATCGTAACGGAATCCTTTGTCTCCACGTCCAATTATCTCTACTCTGAGAACTCGCTTGATATCATCGTCAGCCTTCTGCTGGAATTGAAGAAGCATTTCTTTGGCTTTATCCGTGATTAGAATCATGATCTCACCAAATTTTCAAATTTACTCTGTTGGGGGCTGGGAAAATTGTTCTGCATAAGCAGCAGCCATATCTGGAACTGAAGAGTCAGTAGCGCCACTACTCAATGGGGGCTGGATACTCTGAACTGGAGTTTGCGTTAGCACTGTGCCTTGATTTGCAGGCATGGCTCCAACCATTGGCATCTGACCACCCATCATTTGTGGGTGAGATTGAGGGCCACTCATCACAAGGCCAATAATCAAAATTATCAAACCAATAAAAATTCCACAGCAACCTACCAAAATTATGCCAAGACCGCCCACTAAAGTCCCGCCGGCAAGAACTCCTTCTTCTATCAACATAATCAAATAAGCATCATTGTCAAAGAGAGTAAACTCAACAGAAGCGTTGTTCTCATCTAATACTGAAATGGTGTAATTTGAATAAAGAGTGCAATCGTTAGATACGGACTTATCATATGTTTCACAGACAAATGCAGCAACAGTCAATCCTTCATGCATCTGATCTTCAGCATACCATTCATCGTATCTACATTGTTTAGAGAAGGCTATTTCTGTGACATTTTCAGTCACATCAACCCCATCTTCATCTGTTACTGAAATGGTATAATTTCTACAATTATCTACAAATCCATCCTCATCACTGTCCACATAATCCAAGGTAAGTAATACTTCGAAAGCTGTACTTCCTTGGCCATCTTCATCGTAATAGGCGAATGTAGCAGACCCGTTTTCCGATAATGTGTAATATGGACTTGGATCATCATCGATGTTTTCTAAATCCTCTCCAGCAGATCCAGTAAGTACTCCTCCACCAATCATAAACAGCAAGGATAATCCCAAAATTACTGAACCGGCAATAGTCATTCCTTTGTGCATGTACATCCGTAGATACAATACTACTTCAATCAATTGAGGGGATGATTGATGCGACGTCTCTTCCCTTGCACCAATATGGAGGAGTTAGTGGACCAAATGGGTCGCCCTCTCCATGACCTTAGAATTTCAGTTACAGATCGTTGTAACATGCGATGCGATTACTGTATGCCAGCAGATGTGTTTGATTCTAATCATCAATTTATGAATCGAAATGAATTGTTAACATTTGAAGAAATAGATTCTGTAGTAGAATCTCTAATCCCACTTGGAATTAAGAAAATTCGACTAACTGGTGGAGAGCCATTGTTACGAAGAAGTATAGAAAATCTAATTCAAATGCTCTCAAAACATCCTATTGAAATTGCCATGACTACCAATGGCCTTCTTTTCGGAGGGCGAGGGGAAATTCTACGAAAAGCAGGATTGGATCGTGTTACGTTCAGTCTTGATTCTTTAGATCCTGAAGTCTTTGAAAAGATTACAAGGACTTCAGGAGAAAGACTCCAATCAATATTGGATGCGATTGATGAAGCGATTGAATGTGGCCTTGGCCAAGTTCGAATTAATAGCGTCATCAGAAGAGGAGTAAATGAACAGGATATAGATCGTTTAATCGAAAGATTTGGGCACCTCCCTGTATCTTTGAGATTCATTGAATTCATGGATGTTGGAAACCACAATAGATGGCGGCATCACGATGTTGTTCCAAGTTCAGAAATTAGATCTCATCTGCGAAAACGTTTCAATTTAATTCCGATTGAGTCAATTCATCGAGGAGAAGTTGCCAGAAGATGGAGTGTGGAAGGTGGGAACGGGTTCGAAGTGGGATTCATCTCATCTGTAACTCAACCATTCTGTGGGGATTGTACAAGGGCTAGAATTTCTGCTGAAGGGAAATTATTTACCTGCCTTTTTGCGACAAATGGTACAGATTTGAAAGCAATATTGCGTAGTCAGAATAATGAAATCCAAATCAAAGATACGATTTCAGAAATCTGGTCTTTGAGAGATGACCGTTATTCAGAACTCAGAAGTAAGACACCAAAACCAGGAACTATTTCTCTCCCGAAGATTGAGATGTCGTATATTGGTGGATGATTTACGTTTGAGGTGTTGCTGTAGAGACTTCTAGAGCAAGATCATGAATTAATGTCCATGGAGCAGATGTTAAAATTGCTGGATT
>JASLJW010000052.1 GCA_030747885.1 Candidatus Thalassarchaeaceae archaeon | reverse complement strand
TGCCTGTGTTTCCCCATTATGTTGGATTGCATTTCTTCCTGACAGTGAATCCTCCTTCCACTCGCTATTCCATATGCGCATTCACCACGATCAATTACAAACAATCCATATGAAGTTCGATCAATCAGCATCTCTGCAAGTTGAGAAACTTCGAATGTTGAATCACATCGATAGCGAAATGATTGGATTTGTTCAGGTGGGTCATCTACAATGATATTCATCAAACGTGTCTTGTTGTTGCCTACAATTACGTGGCCAACAAAAAGAGCCATGCCATTCTCACCTGGATTAGGATAACGATTCAATGTCGCTACTGCTGATTCAATCGCGTCAGTAACATGTTTTCGGGTAGATTTTGACTTGATATTCTGTGCTTGACCTAATTCCTGACTAAGTTGGCCCCTTACATCTGAAATTTGTTTATCATGAGGTATAATGACGGTGACGAGTTCAGTGCCCATGCCCCTCATGCCTTGCAAATCAGCAAGAGCGTTCTTCAAACGTAAGCGACGCTGTTGCATCTCAAGTTCGTCAGACAACCTGCTCGCCTCTATACTAGTGGGCCCGAAACCCGCATTTGAACCCGTTCATTGAAAACAGGGGCTTGAGAGCCAACGAATTCAAAGGCTTGACTGAGAATTCAGGAGGGATGAGGACTCGAGTCGCCACTCTCGGAGGGAGCCTGCTCCGTCCGGAAGTAGAAAATCGACATGCTTGGCTTGAGGCACTTTGTACAGTGGTTGAAGAAGTGGTTTCATCAGGATTCAGGCTTGCTTTGGTGGTAGGAGGAGGGGCTCCTGCAAGAGAAGGTATTGAGTTGGCAAAACCAATGATCGGCAATGATGTTGATGCCCTAGATCGAATTGGGATTGCAGCCACTCGTCTAAATGCAACAATTGTAGCAGAAGCATTGAGATTTGCTGGAAATAATGTTTCGACAAGTATCCCAATAAACATCGAAGAAGCGGCAGAACATGCACAAAATCATTCAATCGTCGTCATGGGTGGGACCACTCCTGGACATACTACCGACGCTGTTGCAATTCGATTAGCTAAACGCCTTGGGGCAGAAAGATGCATCATTGCAACGAATGTTGGCCACGTTTTTTCTTCTGACCCAAGATCTAATCCTGACGCAGTGAAATTTGAACATATGACGCATGATCAATTGTTAGAGGTTGTTGGCCCTGCAGAGCACAGAAATGCAGGAGGTTCAGGGGTTATTGACCCCATTGGCGCAGATGTTGCCCGAAATGCTGGATTAAACCTAGCAGTTGTAGATGGGAGAGATATGGAACGCCTTAGAGCCGCATTAAAAGGCGAATCGTTTGAAGGTACGAACATTGAGGGATGAACATGGCAAAGGGCTCCAAGATGGCTGACCGGATTCGGTCAAATGTAGACAGAGTTCGAAAACAAGTGAAAACCGAGTTGAAATCTGTTCCTCCTCATCGTCATTGCGTCGTATGTCGAGCAGTAATCAAAGTAGATGCTGACCCCCCAGTCTGTAGTGATGAAGACTGTAATTCTAAACATCAACGAAACGAGAGATCGAGGAAGCAACTATCGATTCTAATGTACATTTTTCCCGCTATTGCAATAGTACTAGTAGTTCTGAATGTTACTCAAGGAGGGAGAGCATGACATCAATTGTAATGAGAATCCTCTCTATTCTTCCAATTTTTACTGCAGGACTTTGTGCCATAATACTACTTGGAAGCTTAATCGGAATACCAGTTCCAGAACAACAACAGAAGGTACCTCTCATCCCCTGTGGAATTCCTGGTTTTGAAACCTGTCCAGTTGGAATGGCAGAAGATAACCTAAGTATTCCATGGGGAATGGTATTACTGGACTTGGATGCAGATGTTCAATGGGAAAGAGGTGACGTCGCTTGGGTAGGCATTGTAGACGCAAAATGGGCGGAAGAAGGGCAATGCCCTCCAGACGATAATGGATTAACAGATTGTGAAAGTAATGACTTTGAATATCTTGCAGGAGG
>JASLJW010000051.1 GCA_030747885.1 Candidatus Thalassarchaeaceae archaeon | reverse complement strand
CCATTTTCATTATTTACATGATCACATTATTTCTAGGACTATTCGGAATCGGAATTCCATACATTCATTCAAATGGACCAATCGGAATCGGATTTTCATTAATTGTAATTGGACTGGGAGCATTCTGTCTAGCTTCTGATTTTGATTTTGTTGAAAAGGGTGTAGAGAATGGAGCGCCTAAATCAATGGAATGGAGGGCAGTATTCGGATTATTAGTGACATTAGTCTGGATATATCTAGAGATGTTGCGTCTTTTAGCGAAGATAAATTCGCGCCGTTGAATTACCAAGTTAACGAAACGATTCAAGGATTATGACTGTAGCGTGGTACCATGGGCCTACATGTTGTTGCCATTACTGGAGCCTCCGGGGCAGTATATGGGGTGCGACTAATCGAAGTACTGCGGTCCAGTGGACACGATGTTCGTCTAATAATAAGTAGAGAAGGTGCAATCAATCTCGAATTAGAATGTGCCATGACTCCTGAACTACTTTCTGAAAAATACGGTTGCGAACTAGAAAATAATGAAAACTTAGCAGCAAAATCTGCTAGCGGTTCTGCAGCAATTGATTCAGTGGTTGTATGTCCTGCTTCGGGAACTACAATCTCAAAAATTGCAACAGGAATTTCTGATAATCTAACTACTCGAAGCGCGATTGTTGCACTAAAGGAAAGACGTACGCTCATTCTAGTCCCTAGAGAGGCCCCATATGCAACCATTCACTTGGAAAATATGACCAAGATTTCCCAATGGGGCGGTGTTGTGATTCCAGCGAGTCCAGGCTTCTACAATAAGCCAGAATCTATTGACGATCTTATCGACTTCGTGGTAGCTCGGATACTTGACCAACTTGGAATCGAAAATAATCTTACTGCTCGTTGGACTGGTGAAGAAATAGAATCCAATGAATAGGGCTCTATTTCTGAATGGGTTCAAATCAAACCAGTGGTACAGAGTAAACATGGGAGACATCGACAAGTGGACCGTTGAACAACTCAAAAGGGAGTTGAAGATGAGAGGGTACCCTGTTAGTGGAAATAAAGCCGAACTCTTTGAGAGACTGAATAATCCTGCACCCGATGATGAACAAGAGAAAGGAAAGCCAGGTAATGATGGGTATGTTTCAATCATTAGGGCTGCGTTCTTTCAAACACCATTTGTGCCATATCTAACCGTATTTATTCTAATGACGGCTGGAGGCGGAGTAATCTCTTTCTTAACTTCAGAACCTGTTCCAGATTACGAATTGATTGACTTTGATACAGATCGTTCTCGCGCATTCGCTCAAGATTTAGTTGACCTAGGCCACCCAGAATGGGGGGGGAGGATGAGTGGTACAATCGAAGAAGCCGCTGCCGCAGAGTCAAACAAACAAAATTTCACCGATGCAGGGATGGGGGCAACAATTGAAACATTTAGTGTTCCAATGTTTGAAATCCTAGCAGAGCCGATTTTGAGAATGTGTCAAACGGGAGGGATTATTCCTCCAGTAGACCCCTGTGGGATTTCCGATTTTGGTTCAGACATTACAGAATTTACGCATAGAGAACAATTCGTCATTCAGGGTTATAGCGGGACACAGCAAATCAATTTCGCTCAAAACGTAGCAGTTATTGATTTGGGCAATGGGAGCGAGGATTCTGATTGGGATTCCGCTTCAGGCGGAGTCGGATTGGTATGGGGGAAAGGTGATGTTTCTGGCAACACAGACCTATTCCTTAGAGCTCAAGAGAGTGATTTATTCGCCCTAATTATTGTAAACGAAAGGCAAAATTGTGACGACCTCATCAGTGGAGATTGTGTCCCTTACTTCAAGTCAGTTGATGTTAGTAGATTCGATACTATGCCTGCAGGAATCGCTTTCCTGATGGTATCAAAGACTGTAGGGGAAACAATTTCAGAAGAAATTATCAATGGCTCACAACGGCTAGGTTTGGATGTTAGAGTAGATAACGAAGGGACTCGTGATGTGTCTGTTCCTTGCGGAGTTATCCCCGGATTAACTGATGATATGATCATTTTTGGTGCTCATCATGACACTGTATACAACGGACCAGGGGCTGTAGATGATACCTCAGGGACTGCTACGGTATTGGAACTTGCCACTCAATTCGGAGCGCTTTACAATGAATTGGGGACGCCAGAATACACCATTAAATTCTGCACATGGGGCGGCGAAGAGGAGGGTTTGTTCGGTTCTAAAGCATGGGTTGAGGCCCATCAAGAAGAATTGAAAGACCACTTGAGAATTTACTTCAACCTAGACATGAATCACGTCGATACTGAAAGAAACGATGGTGTGACACTCTTCGGTAATTCAGAGGAAGATGTAATTCACATCTACAACATACGTGAAAAATTCAACGAAACTTACCCATCTCTTGCATCAAAATATGATACTAAATTGAGCCTCCTAGATTCCAGTGATATGCCATACAACAGCGATCATGCTCCATTTGTATTCGAAATAGACCCGGATGGGGAGTATGGAAAGGCCTTGGTATGTTATGGATCAGGTAGTTCAGAATACCACACATATCTAGATAGTATGGACCGTTTCAATGAAGAGTCACTTGCAGTAAGCGGAATCATCTATGGGTCATATGCACGTTGGCTAGCATGGGGGACTCAAACATGATAAGTGCAGAAGCAAGCCACATCCTAGTTAATTCCAAAGGTGAAGCCGCCACAATCAGGAAACATATTGTAAATGCAAAGAAACAACTCAAAGAATTTGAAAAAAGAGCGCGAAAACACTCAACATGTCCTTCTAGTAGAAGAGGAGGAGATTTAGGGACATTTGGTAGAGGTCAAATGGCTGCAGGTTTCGAAATAGCAGTGAAAAAGATGGATATTGGAACCGTTAGTGAGCCTGTAAAGACGCGATATGGATATCATCTCATTTGGCTTCATTCAAGAATTGATTGAATTTTATGCAATCGTTGGGTTCATACGTAGCAGTCAATGATGGCGTTTTGTCCTGCGTCGCGTCGCTCTCGGGCTCGCACGTTCGACATGCCCGGAGGGCGAACTTTGCCTAATAACAAAACACAAGATGAAGCGAAGCCACTAATCGTATTAGATGGCGCCAATATTGCATGTGCCTACAAAGATACAAGGCCACCTGGAGATGCTACTGGCATTGTACAGGCATTCGAACACTATGATAACCTTGGACATAATGTCCTATGTTTCGTCAAACAATATCGCATCAGAAATGAAAGAAACCCAAAGGCGGTAATGGAAAATATTGAACTTTTCAACGAAAGAATACCAAAGGAATCAATTGCAACAGTACCTGGAAAGTCAGATGATGATTCATTCTTCATAGACTATTGTATGAAGAATGGGGCTGTACTAATTACAAATGATGGACTAAGAGATCACGAAGAACGATTTGAGGGCGATGAAAAAGCTACATTTCTAAAATGGAGAAACACAAGTAAGTGTGGTTTCATGTTTGCCGCTGGATCATATCTTGAAGAACCTGGATTCAAAATGCCAAATGCTCCTAAAGATAAGCCACAACCAATTGTTAAAGATACAGAAATCAAGAAACCAATATCAAAACAAAAAAATGAGAGTAAAAAATCTACAAATCAAAAAACGAATAACCGTGGACGTAAAAGAAATCCAAAGACAAAATTGAACCATAATGAACTACGAAAGTTAGTTGGTTCAATTATTCTTGATGAAATGGAGGAAGGGATCCTAGTAGGTGAAATTGGAAATCGGATGCCAAAATGGTACAATAAGAAAATGGGTACAAGTTTCAAAACCGTTACAGAAATTAAAAAGCACATTGGATATGGGAAAAACAAGACTCTTCTCTCAATTATTGAAGAAATATTGGGTGAAAAAATCAGATTCGAAGGAGAATCATCAATGAAAAAGGTATTTCGAGTAACGAAATCAGAAAATACGAAAGAATTTGAATTAAATGAGGCTATTGGAATTATTCTGAGAATAATTGGATGGGAACTAAAACCGTCTAACCCATTTTGGGCATCTGGAAAAAGTTATTCCATGAAATATGCAGAAATTGGAGAACGTTTCAAAAGAGAAACTGGGCAATCGATAAAATCTGTATTTCCCAAGGTAGGGGATCTTGTTTCTGCAATCAGAACGATGAATCATCCTTCAATGGTTAAGTCATTTGATTGTCAATTTAATCAAGATACACATAGCCTAACGATTCGTGAAATTTTCTCACCCTTCAAGAGATTCAGTTTCAAGAGTTAGAATTGATGTGGGAAAATAATTCCTCATAATCGGGTTCAATTCCAGGATTCTCTGCATACCAAGCGTATCCAATTGTACCATCTGCTTCAACTAAAAATACTGAACGTTGCGCCACAGTGTATCCATCTATAGCAAAATTATCGAACGTAACTCCATAAGCGGATATAACTTCTCGATGAACATCAGAAAGCAACGGATAATCGATTTGATTTGCTTCTCTAAATGCATTATTAGAAAAAGGAGCGTCTACTGAAATACCCAAAACATGTACATCTGTAGAACCTAAGGCATTATGTTGATTTTGTATCTTACACGCCTGATTCTCACATACTCCGGTGAAAGCTGCGGGGTAAAACGACAGAATCACTCTACTTCCTGCAAATGAGGATAGAGTGACTTCACTCTTATCGTGGGCTTTCAATGTAAAATCGGGTGCACTATCTCCAATACTGACCATGATCTACACGGGTAAAATAAGGCTCATGAAGAATCCCCCTAAACATAAAGGCGAAAATATAGCGATTTAGAGCGTTGGATTGATTGGATAAGAGTTCCTGTAGGTATCAATGGCAGATAACGGCGACCTCATTTTCTCGGCGATTGGTATCTCAAGAGATGAAGAAGAAGAGACCCTCGGGATAATGCCTACAAAGGAAACTACTGATGAAATTGTTAGAGGATTTATGGGCAATGCTGAGGATACAGATATTGTCGAAATACGTATTGAAACCTGGACCATAGGTCAAATAGGTCCGGAAGCAAAGAATATTGCTACTACTCATCAACGAGATGCATGCCCAATTTGTACTAGAACCACATTTTGGATCGAAGGAGATGAAATTAGAGCTTCGTGCCACCATCGACTCTGTAGAGCATGGATTGAACCGAATAGTGTCGACAAAACACGAATCGACTGTGGGTGGCCTTCTGCGCAAAGAACTGAGGCGTGTGAAGATTTTGAAGAAGCAAGAATAGTCCTAACTAGAATGAAGGCTGAAGCTGAAGCCGAAGCTCCGAAGAAATCTAGTGTGATTGATGAAACAGAATTCTAGTTACATACGATTGGGTGCATTAATTCCCAATAAACCAAGTCCAGAAGATAGAATTCTAGCAGTAGCATCACAAAGTCTCAATCTACTATTCCTAATTTCTTTTTCACCAGAGGCCAATACAGGACAATGTACGTAGAACGAACCAAAAGCGGCAGCAATTTCGTGAAGGTGAATGCATATTCGATTAGGCATCAAATCATTGGA
>JASLJW010000050.1 GCA_030747885.1 Candidatus Thalassarchaeaceae archaeon | reverse complement strand
CCTTGATTGAGGAGACCAATTTCTTCTATTCCTTCTATGAATTGACCATTTCCATTATTGATGTATAGTGAATTGTTATTGAATGATGTAAATGGGTTAATCTTGCCAACTCCAAACCATAGGTCCAAGTCTCCGTCTAGGTCTACATCGAGGAACTTACAGTCCCAATTTACTAGCACATTCTCTGCGATTCCCCGGTCTACTCCTACTTCTTCCCATACAGTAGGTTCTGCCTGCATCCAAAGATAGTTTGGCCCATAGTTGCTGACGCATAAGTCTAGATCCCCATCGCCTTCGATATCGCCAACATGCGTTCCCATTCCTGTACCAGGAAGTGAGAAGTTATGGGACAATGCCGATGTTTCGAAAGAACCAGTTTCACTTCCATTATAGAATGCAGAGTAACCGAAGTCAGATGCGATGAAAATGTCTTCCCATCCGTCCCCATCAATATCGGTGAAGACTCCTGCCCAAGACATTCCTGAACCGACTCCATTTGGATCAGATTCTTCTGGATTCAACATTTGAGCAGATGGGTTTTCAGGTGCAGTAACTGCAATAGATACTGCATCTCCAATCATTATTTCTCCTTCAATAGATGATTCTACTGTCCCTCCAGTTATTCTTCCAACTTCGATGGTAATTGGTTCAAAATTAGCATTACCAGTTTCTTTCAATGTGTTCCTATACATTATGTTGGATTCCTGCCGAATTAGTAGGTGTTCTTCAGACAGAATCCCGAAGTTCATCGAATACAAATCCAAATCTCCATCATGGTCGAAATCTGCCCAAAGCCCTTTCGAGGAATGTCCTGAATTGGCAACTCCTAACTCTTCAGCAACATCATTGAAAATACAATCACCATTATTCTGGTAGAGTCCATTCGGAGCTCCACTGGAACTATCATCAATATCTGCCTTGCCGAAATTTGAGACATGTAAGTCAACATCGCCATCATCATCGTAATCAGCCCAAGTAAGGCCGAGAGCAGTTGAATTTGATGTAGGTAGGCCCGAATCTTCTGTAATGTCGATGAATTGATTATTTCCTATATTCTTCATTAGGTACATTCTTCCACTCGAGTAATTCTCTCCTTTCTCCCATCCTTCGTGATCAAAAACAGCACCTACAGCAATATCGATTAGTCCATCCCCATTACAATCAGCAGGTGCGATAGAGGGGCCATAACTTGCCCATTGAGAGGTCATTCCTAGGTCAATTGAATCCAACCCGCTTCTGGCAGTTCTTTCATTCATTTTTGCATTCAGAACGGTGGTTCTAACCTCGTCTGAAGGGTTTGTGCTGGTTATTTCAACAGGTGGTCCAGGTGCGAAATTTAGATTCTCATTCACACAATAATTACTACTGTTCTGATAATCGCCCAAGACTTGGTACCAATGTTGTTCTGAAATCATTGATTCACAAATCATTCCTTCAATTCCAGTATTCCTGAGGATTATGTCGGTCAAAGTGGTATTTCTGATTTCATCGATTACACCTGTTAGATCAGGGTCCCATTCATAGAATAGAGGATCACTGACACGTAGTCGGTGAAATTGGTCACTGATGATGTGATGCATTGTTGGTCCAACTGTACTGTGAATTTCTTGGCCCTGTGCACCCTCAATTTGAACAGTCCAATCGTGGTCTTCAGCATACATTCCAATCAATGGATCCGCAGAACTGACATTCGGATAGACGGATTGGAGCCTTGAAGATAGTTCGGGATCGGAAGTTACTTCGGACCAATTGTTGGCTACTTCTAGGCCCGCAAGAGCTCTAAATGCACCATAGTCTGGGATTCCATGATCTCTCCCTCTTTGGATATCTATTGCACACATGTCCATTCCACCCATACCTGGCGCTCCAAAGAGCATATTTCTCAGGGCATGTATGTATCCTGGATCATTCGCTTCTTGAGTAGTGAAGGCTAGCCCCCGTAATACAGGATCAATCCCGCCATCAGTAACAAGAGAATTAGGGTCCCAGAACCCATTCTCCATTGCGATGCTCCCTTGTGGAATTGAAGTTCTATTTTCTTCAAGACGTAGAGTTAGAGGTCCAATTTGGGAATGACCCATTCTAAATGCAAGAGTGGCGAAAGCATTGCTGATAGAAGGATCAGTAGAGGGGTCAAATGTTCCTCCATCTGAATGAATGTTCATGGATGGGAGATACTCCTGATAGGTGATTTGTTGCATCAAAGCAGTCACATATTTACGTGCAGATTGGTATATGTTCTCATCAGTCCATTCAGGATGTTGTGATTCTAATAATTCTGCAATTCTATTGTGCTCTCTAACGAATAATATGTGTATGGCTGTAAGTCCAACATGCTCGTTAGCTCGCGCATCTCCTGCGATATAACGTTCTGATGCAGAGAATCCAACAAAACTCATGCTTGGTGCAGTTTCATCATTTTCTTCTGCTAATGGCAGGAGGTCACCATTTGGGTCAGGCGTTACCTTCAGACTCCCGCCTTGCCCAGTTCTCAACCAATCTGCAGTTTGTTGACTAGAGCCGTATATGGATGAACCATCCAACCACCCTGTAACTGAATTGGGGTATTCTCTTGGAACATTGTCTATTCCAGTTGATTGATTGTAGACTGATCTAAACATCATTATCATGTTCGAACCTGTTTCTTGAGGGTCCATCCATAAATCACCAGATGGAACTGGGATATCGAGTCGTTCAGCGGCTCCATCCACTCTTCCATTTTGAGTGAGAGTGAAATCAATATCGTGAGTGATGAATTGGCCCCACAACCAATTCATGTCCGATAGGCCATCTTCATCAAGCACCATTCCATTTGGATTGTAACAAACGGTATTGCTGATTTCTCGTGGACTAGGGAGGTTTCCGCGGGCCACCCAATCAGTTTCATTTGTGCCTGCAGAGGGAACTAGTCTGATTAAATCAGAATTTCGAGAATTTAGAGCGGAGTTCTCTTGATGATGTCCGAATCCATCAATGGGGTAAGTAGAGACTGGGATGTCAAGTTGCCAATGTGTGGGGCCAGGATTTTCCTTTTCGACGCTGAATGCATGGGCACTGGGAACCATTAGCAAAAAGAGCATGAGAGATGCGACGGCAACACTACTCCATTGCCTAGGCATTATCTGATACGATAATGATTGAGGTTATCATGCTGCTCCTGTTTTCTTATTCCTTTTGAGAATTATTTTACCTATTATTTGAGAATCTAAAATCATACGTTTCGTAACATCCCTTTTGAAGGGCCACCC
Source organism: Candidatus Thalassarchaeaceae archaeon (assembly GCA_030747885.1). GTDB lineage: Archaea > Thermoplasmatota > Poseidoniia > Poseidoniales > Thalassarchaeaceae > MGIIb-N2. The sequence goes on along the minus strand of JASLJW010000050.1, from coordinate 8,407 downwards.
GGTGCGGCAGGAAGTCGGGGGTTAATCGGGTGCCACTTCGCTTCGGTCCAGCAGGGGTACCTCTATCCTGTAAAGGACGAACAATCGTTGAAGGAATGGACGACATAACTGCTCTTGGTCTATCGACAATGGAGATCCAGACCGTCAGAACTGTAGCCCCGCAACATTTCAATGAATATTGGCAGGCAGGAATTCTTTCTTGGAAATCTGATTTTGAGATGAACATGCATGGTCCATATTATGCTGATTTGTTGGGTGACCGCCGTTCCCGTCAACGAACTTTGATGAAAATGGAGACCAGTATGCAAGCTGCCAAGATAGTCAATGCACGCCATATCACGTATCACGTCGGCCCCTACGGAGATCGTCGCCCAGGAAGGGAAACGAATGAACATCTTGCGAATATTCTCGAGGGCGTAGTTGAACGCTGCCGTGAACTGTGGGGCAAGGAAGAAGACGAGATCGATTATGCTGCATTCCCATGGGTTACAGAAGGTGAACCCACTTTGATTGGAGTTGAGACTAGTGGACAGCAGTCCCTCTGGGGTACTCTAGATGAGGTTCTAGAAGTTGTTAATCATGTAGACGGAACAGTTCCAGTGCTCAATATGGCACATATCCATGCGAGAGGCAATGGTTCATTGAGAACATCTGAGGATTTCGCAGAATTATTTGATCAAGTACGTTCTGAATTTGGAGGCAAGAAATTTTACTGTCATTTCTCTGGAATTGAACATCGTTCTGGTAATGCTATGCATTATACTCAGTTGAAGAAATCTGATTTGAAGTTTGAACCGCTCGCAGAATATCTTGCTGAGGAAGGAGATTGGTTGGATGTTACAGTGATTTCTGATTCTCCTTTGCTTGAGCATGATGCAATGTACATGTTACAGCAATATGACAAGGCCAAGCAGAAGTTGTTGGAGCGCAGGGCTCTTGAAGAACGCCGAATCAAATTGGCACTTGAAGCAGGACTTGATCCAGCGGAACTACTTGCTAGAGAGAAGGAGCAAGCCCGATTACGAATGGAGGCTGGCGATCCTGAATCCGCTCCTCCGAAAGTTGAGAAGAAAGCAGAGCCTAAGAAGAAGCCTGCTGCATCCAAGAAGGCTGCTTCAGCCCGCATAGACTTTGAGGAAGAAGAAGACGACGACGACCTATTTTGAGATGGTGCGACGGGCCGGGCTTGAACCGGCGACTTCCAGATCTTCAGTCTGGCACTCTCCCAGCTGAGTTACCGTCGCAATGTACTCGCCACTATGGATTCCCATTCAAGGCTTGCGCTATGAAACGAAGAAATGATTATTCCGCCAGAGTTTTTTTCTGAATTGCAAATAGTTGTTCAATTGCCTTTGTTCCAGAATCAATAAGTGCGCTGAGTTCATCTGAGGAGTATGTGGATTCTTCTCCTGTTCCTTGAACTTCTACGAAGCGACCATCTGAGGTCATGACGATGTTCATATCGACATCTGCGTTGCTGTCTAAAACATAATCCAGATCTGCGAAGACTTCTCCCTCAAGCAGCCCAACACTGATTGCTGCAACATCATTTGCCATGACTGCATTCTCGTGATTTGTTGCTTCCTCATCACTGAGAATTACTTTACTTTCATTTGCTTCTTCACGTCTATCTAAAGGTAAGCAAATCCCATCCGAAATCAATCTCCTAATGGCAAGTCTGAGTGCAATTCCTGCAGCAGTAATTGATGCACATCGGGTTCCCCCATCTGCATTCAAAACATCACAGTCAATGTTGAGCGCAATCGGCCCCAATGCTTCCAAATCCACTGCTGCGCGAAGAGATCTGGCAACCAAGCGTTCAATCTCCTGAGTTCTTCCCTTAGCTCCATTCCTTTCTCTACGGAATCGTGAATCAGTAGATGCGGGCATCAGCGAATATTCTGCATGAACCCAACCTTTGGTAGCATCACGAGGAAACCATCGAGGGAGAGAACGTTCCTTAGTGACACATGCAAGAACCATTGTGTCTCCCTGTTGATATAAGACTGAAGCCAAAGCATTGGGTGTGAAGTCTAGAGTCACCTTAATTTCACGAATTTCATCATTTGATCTTGTTGGGGTGAACCCGCTTTTCATCTTGGCCATATCCTGTGCTCCAATGAATAGGAGTTGAACCCTTTGTTCTGACTTAACGATGATTTGGACGAAAAGCAGTCACTACATTTGGGTCGGTTTCGATAAACGGGCCCCCCATTAGATCAATGCAAGCAGGAATAGATTCGAAAAGAGGTATGAGTGTCTGATCAATGGCCTTTGGAGAACCCGGAAGGTTGAGTATCAGAGAATTCCCTCTCAATCCTGCGGTCTGTCTAGAAAGTATAGCAGTGGGGACATATTGCAGTGAAATGTTTCTCATCAGTTCTCCGTAACCTGGCATCATCCTATCGCACACCATTTCGGTCGCTTCTGGAGTCACATCCCGTGCCGATGGACCAGTCCCTCCAGTTGTAATTACCAAGCAACATGCTTCCTCATCTACCAATCTGATTAACTCCCCCTCGATGGAATTAATTTCATCAGGAACGAGGCTCCTAACTGGTATCCATTCAGAGGAAATAATATTCTTTAGAGTCTGAACTACTGCTGGCCCAGATTCGTCTTCGTAAACTCCAGTGAAGGCGCGATCGGAAATTGTGAGTATCCCTATCGTCGCCTCCATACTACTCTCATGTGATGGTTGGACATAAGATGTTCATCTCGCCCTAATCTTCTGGGGCATCATCTATACAATAGCCATCTTCATCATCAGAGATATCTTCCAGTGTTTCTGCAACATCTCTTATTGTCCATTCAGTCATTGGAGCGGCTCGAATTTTCTGATGTGTTTTTTTCTTCATAACTGATGCAATATTGGCTACAGGGTCACCTTCTCTAACAATTGGAGAAGTTGCAAGCCCTACTGCCACTCCAGACATTGGACTCAAAATGGCCTCTGCATCACCGCTTAGAGGATTCGTAATATATGCAATAGCTTGTCCTTTTTCTACTAATTCACCCGCCACAATTGCTGGATGAAGCATTCCTCCTCTAGGGGATCTCACCCATCGTGATTTTCTTACAATTAATCGCCATTCTGGTTTGCGAATATTTCCGTCAATCATGCCCAAGTGAATCAGTACATTCATGATTCCTTGTACACCTACTGCAATTGCTCCTTGTTCAAACACATTCGCTGTGCCTGCTTCAAGAAGGATAGAATGTATGCCTAAGCCAGTTGCAGTTCTCCTAAGAGATCCTTCTGGCCCAATAGAGTGAAGGACAATTGGAGTTCCAAATGCTCTTGCTAGTTCCTTTGAGTCATTTCTGTCGCAATTTGCTCTGATATGAGGGGCGTTTGTTCTCCGTGCAGGAGCAGTGTGTAAATCAATTAGAAATGAGCCCCTCATCACTACTCGTTCAAACAGAGTATGAGCAATCCTTGCTGAATGAGTCCCATGTGGTGAGCCTGGAAAACATCTGTTGAGATCCCTTCCATCACTAGATCTTCTAGTATCAAGAATAACTGCTTCTGGATTGCATACTGGTACAATCAATAGTGTACCGCGTAGATTTTCAGCTCGTACTAAATCATCACTTGTTTCTGGTTTCAAATCTCTTCCATACAATAGATGTCGAATGATTGTGACACCATTCAGTTCATCTCCATGGATTGTTGAGGTGATTGTAAGGATCGGTCCATCCTTTTTTCCGTGTAAAATGTGTACTGGAATGACTAATTCTCGACCTAGAGGATCCAATCCGATTGATAGCGGAACTCTAGCTTGAGTGCCGGGTTCAACATCGACTCCCTCAAAGTGGAAAGGCTCCCTCATGGCTCTTCGTATCACCCTATTCGTCATGATGTCATCGGTCATTTTGCAATCAGCATGGTTCAAGAACCGTCGTGAATAACGGATGTCTCCGGAGGCGATGTGGTGTCCAGACTTCAGCAGCATTACGCCGAGTCATCCCTCCTTTCTCCAAATGTTGGAGTGACTCGGTGTTCGCTGGAGCGGGAATTCCCCTACTTCCGCGGAGATTGAAAATATGACAGATGAATACGACACCTACATCGATCGAGTTCTAGCCGAAGTTCCGGATGCTGACAGAGAAGCTGTTCGCGAGGAATTCACCAAGTATCACGTTCAGTTTAGAATTGAACCTGAGGATGCTGTTCGTTCCATAATGAAGAGATTTCAGAAGGACGATACAGATGCCACAATTCAGACTCGAATGGATAGCATGGTTTCAAGCAAAAAGGTAGAAAAATTTTCTGAATTAGCTTCTGATGATCGAAATGTCACTGTAGAGGTGGCTGTAGTAACCTATACACCTCGAATGCAGAAAATGAAAACCGGAGAAGAGAAACAAATTGCATTTGGATGGATTGAGGATCTCCCCTTCTCAAATGAGGAGAGCACTAGATGGGATTACAAGGACTGGGGGAACCACAGTGCAAATCTTTCTCCAGGTTCTATTGTTCGCCTTGAGGGAGTTTCAGTAAACGAGTGGAATGGCAAACGTTCCCTGAACATCAATCAGAGCAGCCGCGTGGTCGTACTTCAGGAGGGGAATGCCGTAGCCCTTCCTACATCTGATCCCGTTGACCTTTCTACGGCGAGTACAATGGAGGGGCCAGTCTCTCTCGTTGCTCGAGTTGTTGCAGCTCGTCCGGATCAGATCGTTAAGAAAGACGGGAGTGGGACAATAGATGTCGTAAGAGGTCGTCTTGCAGATAGTTCTGGACAGATGAGTTTCCTGTGCTGGGGTGAATTCAATCATGAGGTTGGAGCATTACTTCGTTTTGAAGGTGCAAACATTCGTAGATTTCGTGATACTCCTGAAGTTAATTTCAGTGATAGAACAAAGATTGAGGTGTTCAGAGATGCTGCATTCCCTGATGTGGATGAACTCGCATCTCAGACTCGTGCATCAATCGCAGATATCCGTGATGGCATGAGAGGCGTAGATATTACAGTTCAAATTGAGTCTATCGAAACAAGAACATTTGTTCGAGACGGTGAAGAACGTAGTCTAACCAGTGTGCGTGTTTTAGATCCCTCTGGACGATGTAAGATGACTGTTTGGTCTCCTATCGAATTAGAATCTGGCCAAGTTGTTTCAGTTCAAGAGGCTCGAATTCGTGCATTCCAAGGAACGCCAGATATTACCGTAGATGATGCTGCACAGATAACTATTCTTGACGATTCTCCATGGGAAAAGATTGACCCTGAATCTCACGTCGTCGAAGCAACACTTGGTGAATTGAGAATAAATGGATCAAGGGATGGAATACAGACTGAGGGAGACGTTTTAGCTATTCGAGATGATTGTGGCATCGTTCTTCGTTGCCCAGAATGTAGACGAGTTTTGCGAGAAGGCGTTTGTGCAGATCATAATGTGGTTGAAGGGGTTGAAGATCTCCGTCTCCGTCTTGTTATTGATGATGGTTTGGCCACAGCAAATGTAGTAGTAGGGCGTGCAGCGTCTGAAAAATTCTTGGAGTCAGACATGAGCACTATACAGAGTAGAATCACAGAAGAAGGAGCTAGTGGTTTTGTTCAGGAACTGCAGAATCGGTTGTTTGGCCAACGCCTGTCGATTAAGGGGCGAGCCATCGTAGATGATCGTGGAACAATGCTGATGGCGGATTCAATTGTTGAGAAATCAGGAGACCCTGTGGCTATAGCTGCTGAAGTTCGTGAAAGATGGGGGGTGGTCCTTTGAGTATGGGTAGTTCTAGAGGGCAGCGACAACCTGCATTGAGGATGTTTGCAATTGAATTTACTCAGTCATCATTGCCAATAGTTGGGCAAGGCGAGTTTGATCCCTCTTTTGTGGTAAGCCGCCTAGGTGCAATGACCTCTCGAATGTTGGTTGCAGGTGTAATTGACAATATGGAAAGGAGAGATACAGAGAGTGGACCTGGATATCGAGGCCGTTTACGTGATTCCACTGGATTGCATATGTTCGACATTGCTCCATTTAATCCAGAACTACATGCAGATGCTGAAGAGATATTGGCGCGATTTGAACGAGGAGATCGTTTTGTAGTCCTCATGATGGGTCGTTCAAGACATTACGAAACGGAAGATGGCGGTGTTTTCACCAGTATTCGTTCGGAAGGATTCCGAGAGATCGATATTTCTCGATATCATGTATGGTTAGCTAGAACAGCAGATGCAACAATGCGTAGAATAGATGCACATCGAAAATCTCGTGAATTAGATGCCTCAGAATCCGGTTTTAAGTCCGGAGGCATCCCTATGGATCTCATTCCTGGCCTTCTGAAGTCGAAGGAACATTATGGGGATGTAGACGATTCTGTATACGAGGTTGCAGTAATGCGTGCGATAAGTATGAGTGAAGGAATCGCACCTCCTGATGAAGCCCCACCGGTCGAGGTAAATGTTGAAGCAAGTCCCAAAACACCGTCAAAAAATCTTGCTGGTGATGAAGCAATTAGTAAGGCGCAAGAAGCCATTATGCAATGCCTAGGAAGTTCAGATGGCCCAGTAGATTATGACACATTAATTCGTGAATGCGCCAGTGCTGGGGTCGTACGTTTAACTGCTGAAGAAGTGATTGATGACCTTCGAGATGTACAGGCTTTGATTCAAGAACCGGAATTCGGTTTCTTTGAGATTCTCTGACTCCCGATGGTGCGATACTTTGATGCCCCCACGTCTCCGGTAGGCGACGAGGGACAGACATGTCAGGCATCTCTTGCTTCATCCGCGCAAAGGACGGAGAATGGATGCAGTTAGAGGAATGTCATGTTTCTGTTAATATAAAGAGGCGACTTGAACGAACTCTTCAACGCGGCGGTGAAGGTGATGACCTCAAAGATGAAGGTTCAGAGTCTGCAGTGTATACTGTTCGACTCATAGTGGATAACCGAGGATACAAAGTTCTCGAGGGACTTTTCCGTGCGGGACAACCGTCTTTCATTGACCCCTTCATTGATCGTGAGATGCTTGTAGCAATTCAGGAGATGAGTTATGATTCTGAAACTGGCGAAGTGGAATTGGTTTTAATTGAAGATGTGGAGGCCTGAAGATGGAAGCAGAAGAAAGGGATTTGTTAGCCGCTCTACGAGCTTTCGATGTACTCCTAGGGGCAGGAGTGGGTCTAGAGTCAGTTCTAATCAATATTGCTCGAGGAGGATATGGCGCCATTAGCAAGGATATGGAAAAAATCATGGATGGAGTTCGAGCAGGTAGGCGAATTGAGGATGAACTCACTAAGGCTACATCTCGAACCAAATCGACAGGCTACAAACGTCTTCTTACAACTCTTAAGACAAATGTCACATCGAATACAGATTTGATTTCTGATTTACGTCGTCAAGCAGATCGAGAGGAAGAGGAACGAACTGATCGAATTATGAAATATATCGAAGCACTTGAAGGAATGCCCACTGCTCTTTTGACTGTGGGTATGCTTGGTCCTATTGTTTTACCATTAATGGCAGTTGCCCCATATCTTTTCGCAGGGGCATCTGGATTGATTGATGTTCCAGGGCCGGGAGTTGCGAGAATGGCTACGTTCGGTGGTCTTGCATTTTGTGTGATAGCTATGGGACTAATCGGATTGAAGGCCCATACTAAGGATCCTGGAGTCTGAGGTGATTCAAATGCTATGGCAATTGATGGAACGCCTAAATGATAATCCAACTGCAATGCTTCTGCTACCACTTGCAATTATTGGCTTTGGGGGTGCAATTCCTTTGGCTATTGAGTCTAGGAGAAGAAGTAGCATTGACGCTGCTTTGCCCGAGATGATGGAATTGATTTCTGCAGAGTTGGGTGCCGGTTTGGGTCTTGAGCAAGCCTTTGCAGATGTTGCTAAGTCAAGGAATGATGTTGCTGGGACTCTATTGGACCAAGCTCTTGTTAGGGCGCAGGCAACATCTTTCACAGCAGCATTAGCTAAATTTGCACTTGAATCTCGAAGTACTTTGGTCCAACGAGTAGTCAATCTTCTGGATGCTGCTCTAGAACAACAGGCTCCTTTGCAGGAAGTTACCTACAGGATGAGTATTGAGTATGAGAAGTTGAACTCTTTGATGAAATTGAAGGAAGAGAAGGTCTTCGGTCAAGCATTTACTATGATTGTATTAATGGGTCTAATGTTGCCTTGTATTACTGGATTTATTGTAGGTATTTTCGCACCTCCATCTACTGGATACCCTCTTGCTTCAACATTAGAAGCCCTCTATCTCTTCTCTGCTGCTGCCACTGGAGTAACTGTGACAATCAGTGGTCGCATGCTTGGTAGGACTGGTCAGTACCTATGGTCTTCACCAGCTTGGATGCTGATGTCTACACTCCTGTTTCAGGGTGTTTACATCATGGCAGGGAATATGTTCTGATGAGGGATAAAAATGGCAGAAATTATTGAGCAA
>JASLJW010000049.1 GCA_030747885.1 Candidatus Thalassarchaeaceae archaeon | reverse complement strand
ATTTATCGTTAATTGACCAACTGCAACCGCTCGAGCAAGATTGCTAGGAATTGTTGCTCTCCCCCCGGATTCTTTTCTACTTCTCCGTTGAATATCTCGAATCTCACCATTTGTAGGACGAACTCTTTGCTTTTCTTTGACATCATTTCCAGGGAGTTGAGCAATTCGTAATGCGGCAGAAGAATGAGCATGCCGAGGTACGCCAACAGAAGTTCTAGATTCATCGACCTTCTGAACCAATAAACCTCTAGCAATACAGGTGTTAATGATTCTATTTGCAATTGTCTTCGAACCATTTCCTACCCGAATAATCAACGACTTATGTTCTATTGCTTGTGCAATATTGAAAATCCTATTCACAGCATCATCAACTCCCTCAAGTTGAGCTTTGCCAAGAAATAGACCGTCCCCCACCCATGCAATACCAGGTCTAGGTCCTGGATCTACTCCGAATGTAAGTATCCTAATGGTACCTTGATGACTCAAACGATGGACTGCCTGCTCTACCGAATGCTGAAATGTATCCAATGTCGCAGATATTCCTCGAGAATCTCCACTCAAAACTACTTCACTAGGAGTTCCCATCCATGCCGTAACATCTGAAGGAACTAAATCTGAAGGAAGAATTTGGATGCAACGAATTTCTCGTCTCTTCAACTCAGATAACAAATGATATGCAAGACGGAAATCAGCAGTGCGTACAGCGATGTATCCCACGTGATATCAAGTGCACACGCGAGGGTTTTGAATGTCGGGGTTCAAAAAACGTATTCGGAGGGGTTTCAAACATTGAATAAATGCACTCAAACTACCCCTTTAGGACCGAAGAGATTAGGCTTGGAACATTACGCGTCGAACGATGGTGCAGGGAGCCCAATACGAACGAGAGCTTCGTCATGTACTAGCTGGCATCCCTGAAGGTGTCCGGGCAGTGACTCGTTCCTGTACAGAATCAGAAAGGGCCCAGGCTCGGCTTGTAATTGAAAGACCGTTTTTGGTTGTGAGAGCAGCAGGAAGTGGAATCGAAGGGAGTGGTGATCTTCTTGCACTACGTGGAGATATTTGTTTTCCAATAGAAGTCAAATCAAGTAAAGAAAAAAAATTGTATCTTAATGGACGATTAGCAGACCAATATTCTGCACTTGAGGACGTAGGTAAAAGATGTGGATTAATGCCTCTATACGCATATCGACTCAAAGGAGTTAGAGGTGATTCATGGAGGATCTTTAGAATTGATTGTGGTGAATTGGAAGGTAGGCTATCCATTTTGGCTCGAAGAATTCCTTCATGTCCATTGACTAGTAATGGGAATCCACATCTAATCTGGGATCAAGGAATGCCACTCCATCGATTCCTAGCATTGGTTTGCAAGGAAACGGGAAAGAGAAAACCAACATTCGATTCAATACAAGAACGATCTTCATCTCAAATTGAAAGTTGTGAATTAGAACCAGAAACACCTATCTGGATGAAGGGTTTCATTCGTTAGGGTTTTCTGTAGGGGAACCCAACTGTTCTTCCATGGTATCAATTCTATTCTCAATTTCTACTACGTCTAACTTAACTTGTTCTAAAGAAGCCTGTTGAAGTAAACGTACTATCGAATCAAGATCTCTTACCATAGAATCTATCTTTCGACGAGTAGAAGGAGAGGTTGTATTCTCTTCTTCCATGATGTACGACATTAGGTGGGAGGTAAGAAACCAGCGGTGATAAATCAATGGAGCATTCAAATGCGGTCAAAGATAGCAAATGCTGTGAAGAGTATAGTGGAGACTCTCAGTTTGAGGGATTTGTTCATTCTTATAATTGGAGTAATGGCGCTGTTGAATGGTTCATATTTCTTTTCAGTCATTTTATTCAATGTCTTCATACTACTAATTCTGGAAAAAAAAGGGATTCTCGAAAGGTGGAATGCTACTAAGGTTCTAGGCTTTATTCTAATGGTTAGAACGAATCGTGGACAAGGAGTACTAGAAAAAATATCTCAACCTAGGAGATTTTGGCGATGGTTTGGAGAGTTTTCACTTTGGATTTGTGTATGTGTAGTATTTCTTACCTCACTTTTACTAATTCTAACTGCAGTATCAACATTCACAACTCCAGAAGTCGAATCGATACAAACATCTGATGTCTTGCTTATTCCGGGCGTTTCTCAAGGAATTCCTCTATTTTGGCCCCTAGTTTCTCTTATTGTTGCTTTAGTAATACACGAATATGGGCATGGAATCCAAATGAGAGCACATGGAATGAGAGTCAAGAGTTTTGGTTTACTTATTGTTTCATTGATTCCTATTGGTGCTTTTGCTGAACCTGAAACTAAAGAAATTATGAAAGCACCAAAAAGAGAGCGAATGAGAATATACGCTGCAGGGCCTGCTGTAAATTTGGTTTTTGCTGCATTGCTTACATTTGTTTTAGCTGTTGGAATCAGTGGAGTTGATCCTGCGATTCAAGGAGCATATAGCCCGGCTATTGTAGTAGATGGACCTGCAAATGAGGCTGGATTGCAACCCTACGATATCATTGTAGGAGTTAACGAAACAACAATTTCCAATGCTGACGATTTACGTCTAATCGTGGATTCATCAAAAGCAAACGATGTTCTTCAATTTCATATTAGGCCATACAATGATGGAAAATGGATGGAAGAAGAAACAATTGAGATCACATTAGGTGACAAATTCGAACATTATCTTTCAAACAATTTTTCTGAAGAAAATCTAGCAATGGCTGGAATCGAGCCAGGTGATGCATTCATTGGAGTTACCACTGACAGTTACGGAGGGAACCCAATCAGAAGCACCGATGATGGAAGATACCAATTAATGGGGCCGTTCTATCCAGGTTTGTCATCTGAAATGCGATTATTCAAATCTTTGGCTCATCCAATTAATTTACTGGCAACTCCTTTTACATTTGATGGGGAATTAATGACAGAAGAAGAGGAAAAAATGCTTGTTTGGAATAATCTTGAGAAACATTTTGTGGATGCTATCTTCTGGTTATTTTGGATTAATTTCCTATTGGGTTTTGCAAATCTAATCCCCGTTGTCCCCTTTGATGGGGGACATATCATGAGAGATTCTATTCTGGTAATTATCACTTGGGCGTCAAATAAATTAGGAATTTTTCATCCTCAAAGAGCTAAAATATTTGCAAATAAAACTGCAAATATTACGTCACTCCTCTTCATAGGAATTTTCATGATCCCGATTCTTTTCAGACTCTTGATTTGAATGTTCAAATTCAGGAGAAGAACCAACTAGGTAACTCATGCTTTTCTCTATAATCATTACACTTCCAAGTAAAATTGTAACAGCTAAGAAGAGATTGGTCCAAGCATCAGAAGTAACTTCACTAGAATTACTTGATGCTGCAAGTTTGACAATTCCAAACCATGGAATCTCAGGGCCTGCAATTCCAGATACCCAATCTGAACGGACAGCAGTTACAGGTTTTCCAAATTCATCTCTTAATCCAAAATAGTGTGGCCCTGAACCACTAGATCCTGTAGCAATGAGTTGATCTACAGTACAGCCATTAGTCCTTGGATTATCTCCTGAAGTTAGATACCCTTCATGCTCAGGGACCCAATTCTGAATTACCAAATATCCATGCGATTGGCAAGAATAACCAGTCAGATTCAAACTAATCGAAGACACATTAGATATTGATGTCCCGCGTACATCCCAAGTAAGAATACATGCTCCAACTGAACCTTCGGAACTAATCAATTGTTCATCCAATTCTCCCTCCAAACAAGTACCATCAGATTGTGTATCTTCAATTTCATTCGCTGAAACAAACAATATTGCCCGATGAATTACTGGAGTATCATTGCCCCCATTCTTTCTGTAGATTACTACATCACCTGGCATTCCGTGAGTGGAAAATCCTTCGAAACGACTGCCCGGTTCTACTGCTTCAGCATATGTAATCACATCTCTTTTATCTGAATCAGTGACTAGGATGATATCTCCTGGATCTATACTTCCAATATGGGAATTTTCGTCCATCATCATTGATTGTGATTCAACAACAACCATTGGAGGGGAAGAACCAGTCATCAATACAAGTGAGCCGTATAAAACTAGAATCATACCAGCAGCAAGAAGGATCTCTCGAATCCATCCATAGCCGTTGGACATCGATTCTCCTCACTCCTCTTCCGTTGAAAATTTCAACGAAACCGTTGGAATGGTGGACCAAAGTAATGCCCCCAATAGAATTAACAATACAACGGTCATTAAATCAAAAGAAATGGGTTCTACGAGAAGATTGCCTTCTGAACCAAGCATCCCTTTGAACCAGGCAAGAACATTGATTGAATAGTCACGTGGACCATCGATTGTCATTCGAGCAATTCCAAATAATGAATTCCATAAAAGAAGAACAATCCCTGTTATCCCACCTACAATCAATGATTTGTGGACATTCGGGGAAGCAAAACCTTCTACACCAGTATTTTCAGATAATTTAGTTCTTTCCGCATTCCACCACGAAGCAAGAGATGATTCTTCAGTCGCAAAATTTGTGGCTGCTGACCCAAATGCACGGCCTGCTCGAATTCCGTGGGTCTTGTAATGTGCTAGTAACTTACCTTGATGGATACTTCCGAGTAATGTTGCTGCTTCTTCTGCTTCTTTTCTTCTTTTCTGAATTTCAGCTCGAGATTCTAATTCTAGAATTTCTCGGAGGAGTGTTAATTGTTCATTATATCTAAAAAATTCAGGACCTACAACCCCAAGTAAAATTAGACCACTAATTGCCATAAACCATGAAAGACCAATGAGGTCTGGCATTTCAGTAACGCCATCCATCATCATAAAGAAAACAAGTGACCAAAGGAATGCTCCAAGACCTACCATAGAGAGAATGAATAGGATACTAAGATGTTGATCTCTACGCTCTTCCCACCAACGACTGAACACGTTGCCACTCTGCTTCCTGTCTCGACGAGCCATGATAACCAACCTTTCCTGTAAGTTCAATTCTATTCTACTTTCTCATATAATCTTCGATATTTTACTTCAATAAAGTTTGACGAGACGACGCCATGTTGATATGTCCATTCAGTAAGAGATGAAACACCACCGGAGGTTAGGCAATGGGACGTACTCCAATATTTGTTCTTTTTCTGCTTATTTCCATGTCACTTTCGCCACTCGTCTCGGCAGCAACTACAGAAACTCAGTTTGCTGATGGGACTACTACATTCAGCCATAGTTTCACTAGTGCGACTGGTGGAGATGCTCAGACACCCGGAATAACACTCCCATATGGTGCAGCAGTTACTCAAGCACGATTTGCCATTGAAGGGACTGCGCAGAATACACAATGGGAAAACCGAACTACGGACAGTGAATTTGGAGGTGCTGGGACTACCACAGCATCATTCACAGGTACATACTTCTCTAGTTGGTATAGGAATAATTTGAAAGTAGCTAATGACGAAATAACTCTCAATACTCAAGAAACCACCAGTTCAAACAATCTAGCTGCTTCTAGGGATTGGGATAGTGCTTCATCTTCATATCACAATACTTCTGGAAGATTTGCTTCAAATGGGGATCAAGGGTACATTAGCCCTACAGTCAGCGGGAATGCAATGACTGTACCAAATAGTATGAATTGGAACTACCCAGGAGCCTTAGTAAAGGTAGGTGATACCTTATTCTCAAGTAATTATGGTTCAAGTACGGTGTATCAAACACCTGCAATAAATTCTTACAACTCATCTTCATCAAATGTTGTAAATCAAGTAACAAAACAATACAACAATTGCAATAGTCAAGCCCTTTATTCACTTTACGACTTAGCTGCAGATGGGGAGAATACTGTTTGGGCTGTTTCATACAATTATCGATTAATTACAAAATGGACGGTTACCGATTCTACATGGAGTTGTGTTGGTAGTTGGACAATGTCTAGTTCTAGTTCGTATCCTGTCGGGATTGCAATAGATCAAGAAAGTGATTCTCTGAAAGTTCTGGTTCGTTCAAGTTCCGGATCATTGACTTACAATCTATGGAATGTTTCAAGATCTAATCCTACTACTGCGAATTCTATCACTTATCTTGGGACGAGTACTACAATTTCAGGTACAGTATCCGGGCTTGCAGTCAACTACCCTAGGATTTTGATTAATTCTTATCGGACTTCTTCGTCTACTCATTTTGTTTTACATAGTGCTGGGGCTTGGGTTGATTTCCAAGGTTCAATCACTCTGAACAGTAAAGGCCATTATGGAATTGCAGATGATGGAGAAGGAAATGTTCTCTACTCTTGTTTTTACTCAGCCATTACAAGTTATTGTCCTACTACAACCAGTCGAACTGTCTTAAAGTCGGGAATTGGGGCTACTTTTGAACATAGAGCATCGTCTCAATCAAGTAGTATAGCAATAGGATCAACGACAAATTTGGCTTCTCCAATCAGTGCAATTACACTAAACGGACTAATCACATACGAACCTAGTGGAACTTCTGTAGAAATCGAAGTTAGTGTGGATGGTGGAAACTCTTGGAAAGCAGCAACTCTAGGGAATCAAATTACATTCGCAAATGCTGGAAACCAAGTCAAATGGCGAGCCTATCTCAACGGTACCAACAACAGTATCTCCCCAATTATAGATCGAGTTCAACTAACATATGTCTCAAGCTTCTCTTCAAGTGGTTACATTAGAGGTTACAAATATCTAGGCACTACAGGAACTGCTCCAGTTGCTGCAAAAGTATGGTGGAATTCAACAACTCCCGGTAATTCATATTTCAATATGTATTTTCAAATCGGACAGCAATACAGCGTTAATACTCCTGGGCAAACAATTTCTTTTTCTGGGAGTAGTTCATACATCTATTTCTACATCTATTTCTATTCAGGATCAGGCAACGCTAATACGCCCACTTTAGATGATTTCAACATTCAAATTTTCAGTCAAGCACCTCAAAATGTAAAGATGGATATTGGGGATGATGGAACAGATGAATGGGCTCATACTGGAACTCTTCTTGGGATAGTAGATGCAAGCAATGCAAACCTACTAAGTGCAATTAATTCCGAAATTCCAGGAACTGGTGTAGGCACTATAACTATTCCAATCAGTCTTTCGTCCACTGCTCCAGGCCTAGTAAAAATCAATTCATTTGAACTCTCATATACCATGCAAACAGTGAACTTAGACATCATTTGGGATCAAGGGATGATTCTACACGAGCGTAGCCAAGCTTACGAAGTTGTAACTCGACATGTCATCGGAGAAGGAGCATCTGGGATTACGGATGCTACTCTAGATTTTGTTGCTTCACCTAGTTCAGATTCTCCATCACTAACATGGTCACAAACTGGAACTCTGATGGATGACGATCCAGCAGATTGGATTATTCCTATTCAGCCAGGGCAAGAAGGTGGCACATACACCACAAATAACAATGGTATTTTTGAAATCCATTGGAGATTCCGAGTTACCAGTGAATTTCCTGAACATAACAATGACAATGTAGGATTTAGAGTCACATGTACCGATGATCAAGGATCTACTCCAGCTATGTTATCAGAAACTGGAAACACGGGAATCAGAGTAAATCAGACATATGGGCTAGGTTGGCTAGGCGTCAGAGATGTGGAGGGAATTACAACAAGTCAAAATCTAACTGATGGAGCATGGGTTTCAGCAGGTGAAACTATCTTTTTCCAAGGCCAAATGTGGTTCGCAGATACTGAAGATACTCCTTTGAATTCTGTATTTGATGTTCAAATTGCACAAAAGGGAGAACAAGGAGACTTTGTACAATCTTCTTGGAAGGATCAAAATAACCCAGATGGCTCTTTCTTCATCAGTTTAACAGTACCAGATATCGATATTCCTGATGGAATAACTTACGAAGTTCAAACATATAATGAAAGAGATCCGACTTTAGTTTCACCACCAAGTTCTGACTCAAGGCGAACCTTCTACATTGATGCTACATCTCCAGAAATCACCCATAATAGCCCTAAACAAGACGACTATGTTGCTGCCAGATATGATCAATCAATTGTAATTGATGTTGAAGACGGAGTAGGAGACCCCACCGAACTTACTCTACACTATTGGGTGGAAGCAGATCATGACATAAATCGAAATGGAATTGCAGATGCTGACGAATATATGAATCGGACAATGGTTAACACAACATCCGCAGAAAACAAGAGATTCTTCACCACTATTGATGATAGTAGAAATCCTAACCTTGCTTCTGTTTCATACTATGTTACTGGAAATGATCCTGCAGGTAATTTACTAGACTCAGGAGAAGGACCTGGTTTCTCTTCTGATCTTGCTACATATCGAACAAGAAAGGACATGGAGTCTGTTTTCACAGGAATTCATTGGTCCGGCCATAATGATGGAGATGCAATTTTCGCAGGCACTGAACAAGTAATTAGTGCTGGATTGGTTGATGCAAATGGAATAATAGATTTTGAAATAATTAGTTTAATTTTCGACTTTGAGGGCCCAGATCCTGAAAGAGATCGCCAAACTATTTCATTTTCTGGAAGAAACAATTCTTTCTGGAGTGATTCAGATTATATCGAAATTCTTCCTAATAGTCAAACTACTGTAATTAGTAACGATACGGGATTACCTTGGATTCTCGTTGACTTCCGTTTCAAGATGTCTTGGGAATGGCCAGATGAAGAAATTAGTGATTTAGCATTTGAATACAAACAATTGGGTGCAAATATGCGTCGAATTGAATTTGTTGATCGTACATTCCACGTAGAAAACGACTTGATTCTTGATCCAACCAGTTACTCAATCACCGATGTGATGCATCCACGAGTTGGACCCATAGATAGTTCCACTTCAATTAGGCCAGATGATCGTATTCAATGGACTGGAAGAGTAGTGTATGAAGATTCTCAAACGCCCCCACCAAATAATCTAGGGATTATAGTAGAAGTATTCGATGGAGTACAAATGTGGTCTGATGGAAGTCTAACTGAAAATGGAGATTACATGGTGGAAGTTCCATTGAGCGCGGCTCCAACTCTCGCTTCAGCGGAAACTAGGACTTTCTTGACCGGAATCACCGGTATTCCTGGACGAGGTGAAGATATGACTAGAGATTCTGTTTCTACTACTTTGCAACTAAGTGTTGACCATACTCCACCTAGAGTAATTCATAGAATCCTTCCAATCGATATAATCGATATAGGTACTCAAGCAGATCTTACTGCAGTCGATGTTGCATTCCTTGGAACCGAAGAATGTGTCAATGACCCCTCCGATCAGCGATGTTCAGATTTAGCACAAGCTCCTCAAAAAGTACACTGGATAATGAGAGATGGGACGACTACAATTGCCGCTGGATTCTCTGTTCTTTCAATGGAATTACAAGATGACCTTCTCTTATGGACTGGAACAGTTGATCTTACCAGTGAAGGACTAGTAACACCTCGAACGGGATATATTGTAGGGTTCTATCTTACTGGTGAAGATTCAGCAGGAAATACATTCCCACAAACTAGCAATAGTGAAAGTGATCCTGTAAGAGAACCAAGTTATTTGGATAATGATCTCGAACTAGCATGGGTTACACTTGGAGCAGATAAGAGTCCTGAATTAAGGGCAGTGAGACTCGAAGTAGGGCAGCAACGTGTTAGTGTCGGTACAGATGTAGAACTCAGAGCATTCCTAACAAACTTCGGAGGTTCTCTGAATTCATCATTCGATGTCTCATTCTATGCAGGTGATTCTACTGAACCATTCAATACACAAAGAATTGATCGAATAGAAGATGGAGATACAATCTACATCGATACAATTTGGGATGCTCAAAAAGGCATAGAAAGAATTCGAGTTGTTGTTGATGCTAGTAATGAGATAGAAGAGATAGATGAACAAGATAATGCCATTTCTGTAGGTATAGATGTTGCATACGGTTGGGGATTAGGTTGGATTGAACAAGCTCGACAAAATCCTCTGACTATCCTGCTTATTGCAATTGCAATTATTGTTGTCCCAACAGTTACATTCGTTAGTATTCGTCAAATGAATAAGGACGGCATAGATGACGAATTTGTAGATTTACTATTCGAAGATGATGACTTTGATGATGATGATGATGATGATGGATGGGAATAATAATCCAATATGCTCAACATTTCGATAATTGCCATACACAACTATAATTTCATCCGACACTGAGGATTATTCATGCTTCTAGCAGTCACAGGGCGCAATGCTGCTGGAAAGACCACCGTAGTCGAATGGTTTGTGGAACAAGGATGGAATGGATGTTCATGTTCAGATTCAATAAGACATTGGCTAAGGGAAAATGGGAAGGAAATTAACCGTGAAAATCTAACTCAAGGTGGGAGAACTCTTCGTTCCGAAGGTGGACCTGGAATATTGGCAGAATTACTTCTTGAAAGAATCTCTCCTGAACAACCCACCATCATTGACTCAATTAGAACTCCTGACGAAGTTCACGCCTTGCGAGAAAGGGAGGGGTTTCTACTAATCGAAGTCAATGTACCAGCAGATTTGAGATGGGAAAGAATGCAACAACGAGCCAGAGAGGGAGATCCTGAAAACTACCAAGATTTTCTCGCACAAGAAGAAACAGAAGCAGTAGCAAAGAATCCATCTGGACAAGCACTTATCGCAACTGCAGAATTGGCAGATTTACTAATCATTAATGATGGGACTAGACAAGAACTGGACGACTCACTAAAAATTCTACTCTCTACAATTGAGTCATGACTATGATGTAGAGCGGGCTATTACTCCAGCCTCATTCATCATTGAAAGTGACCTTTCAAAATCTTCGACCCATCTATCAGGAATTTCGATGTCTTTTGGGAAAACAACTTCAACAACACCTGCTTGAATCAAAGAACGAGCACAACGAGTACATGGTGGCCATGTTACATATGCTACACAATCCTTCAATGAAATTCCAATTCGTGCCGCATGCATTATTGCATTCTCTTCAGCATGGCAAATAAGAGGGTATTTCATTTCTCGGTCTTCTAGACGTTCTATTGAATCTTCAATTCCTCTTGGAAATCCATTGAACCCGGTGGAACGAATCTCACGATCTGCCCCAACTACTACACAACCCACCTTTGTTGATGGGTCTTTACTCCAATCACTAATATGCAATGCTAAATCGATAAATCGACGGTCCCACTTCTCACTCATGGCTTCACCTAATCAGTCTCTGAAATCACTCGCTTATGGTTTCATGGGAACATCACGGTCTCCAATAACGTCTCCATCCTGCCATCTAATTGTGGTTAATGCTTCATCGGTATCTTGCCCAAGAATTGAAAGAATCCCACCAATCAAATGAATACTCCCGAAACTCCATACTGTTCCAGTAACTCCATCAAAAACTGAATGAGATGATGAATCTACAGCTTCATCTATGGCTGTTGAAAGAGCCACTTGAATTTCGGGTCTAACCTGAATTCTAGCAGAGGGGTATTGCAATTTTATTTCAGCCGCCAAATCGTCACATGAAACAGGTGCAAGACGACCATTTGGTGGCTCTGTAACTACTACCATTGGATTTCCCATTTCAGAAATTAACTCTACAATGGGATGCACAAAAATGGCCAAATCTTTCTGATGTGTGGCTCCAATCAGTAAAGCAGATGGAGAGAATTTGCGTCCAGCATTTTCCTCTCTTATTTTCCTTATTTTCAATTCATCAACCATTTTCGTTAAACCACTGGGATTATGGGCACAATCTAGGAGGAGTTCTACATCTTTTGGTCCCGTAATTTCCTGCATCCTACCGGGCCAAAATGTTCGTTCCATTACATCGTGTAAAGCAGGAACCAATGGTGGGTCCATTACAAATTGAGCAGCACTATGTCCTAACATTGCATTATCCATTTTCATTGTCATGGATCCATCATACAATCCAATAGGAATGGTTTCTCCATCTCCACTTTTTATTCCTCTAAATGGCTCATTTGCATTTTCAAAACTAACCAAAGTCAGTCGATCCCCTCGCCACCAATATCCACAACCCCAACTAGTTGCTTCTTCTATTGCCATCATAACTGAAGGATCATATGGCCATCTAGCAATCATTTTTGCTCCAGGTCGTGCAATCGCAGATTTTTCTCTTGCAATTAGTTCTAATGAATCGCCCAATACATCAGTATGTTCTAAGGAAATCTCAGTCAAAATTGTACAATCTGCATAACAACATCTTGTGGCATCCAAACGTCCACCAAGGCCTGCCTCAATTACGGCACGTTTCACATTCAATGCTCGAAAACAAATCATAGCTGAAAGAAACAAGGTCTCAAAATATGTTGGTTCAAGTACTGGATCTTCTCTAGACATTACCCTAACTGCATGTATTGCCTTATCCAATTGTCTAGGTTCAACAGGACATCCATCAATTCGAATCCTTTCCTCAACACGACAGAGATGAGGGGAAGTGAACAGACCTGTCTTAGTTCCTGAAAATGTAAGAGTATTTGCAAGGAATACTGAAGTGGTTCCTTTACCATTTGATCCTGCCACATGTATAGATGGAAAGGACATCTGGGGCATTCCTAAACGGGTTAACATCGCATATGTAATTTCTAATCCAGGGCGCATTCCAATACTTTTTCGAGTTTCAAGCCACTCACGAGGTGTGAGTTTGTCCTCAAAATCCTCTGACCCCCCTTCTGTGCCCATTGTATGTCCATATACTGAAATGCAATTTGAAGTTCCCTACCATCATGGCGAAGGCCGAGATACCCCTAATGGAGGAACTGAAGGGGCAATGGACATCCATGTTTGGAATGGCAGGGATGTTCACAATTACAATATATCTTGCAACATTAATTCAACCATTTTACAATCGAGATGAATTTCGTGCTTTCGGACCAGGTTCCGAGACCGGAGTCGGATTTATCCTTATTGAAGGAGTATTCATCCTCCTATTCACCTTTACAATAATCTGGCTAGCAAAGAAAAATTTGCAGAAATTTATCCAATTTGGGATTCTATTCGTACTTTGGATTGCGTTGTCGTACTCCCTAGTTCCAATGGCGCATTTGGCTCTTCCAGCAGATGAACTTACTGCAACTACAACAGAAACGGATTCGGGTGCACAAATTCTTCAAGGATTAAGTGATGTTGAACATTTAATTCTCTATGATGGAAATGATCTCATTTCAGTGAATCAAGCAATTGGAGGAGATGGATTATATGCTGGAGGTACAGTAAATTGGACTACAAATGTCTCTAATTTACAGGGCGAAATAGCTTCTCCCAATCTATTCTTCATGTCATCTACTAACGATTTCGTAATGTGTGACTCAACACAATGGATTAGAATTGATTCAAATGATGGAACGATTCTAGAAAGATACGATGATGATTGCAATCTTGGATTTGTTGATTCAGGAGAACCATGGCATATTGTGAGAAGTAGTCTAATGAAAATTGACCCATTCAAACCAATAGAAGAAGTCAACAGTTCAAGGAACGCAAACTGGGAATGGTTAATGCCTCAAGGATTTGATCCTAACAATATCCTTGCTTCAGAGCATATTGGAGAAAATCATATGCTTATCGTTTCAACTCGTTGGGCTGGAGTCTTTGAAATTCCAAACGAACCTCATGGAGAAGGATTCGATGCACCCTTTATTGAGCCTGTATGGAATTACACTCTTCCAGAAGGAAATATGTTCACAGCAGTGACTTACGGTAGTGATACCAATGAGATAAAGAATGAGACTGCAAATGAATACAGTCTGTATTTAGGAAGAATAGATGGGGTGGTAAATGGATTCAGAGTTCATTCCAATGGAACCGTCATTGCGAACGAAGCAGTGAGTTTCGAAGGAGCATTTGACGGACCAATCAGAGGCCTATTGTTGGAAGACTGCTGTAATGGAGGTGTGAATGATTTGTGGGTTCTAGATGGAGAAGAGCTAAATGTTTTCATGGGAAGTTCAAAAATTGATCGTACTCGAACTACTACAATCTCTGGAGATGAAATGGTTGCTATCGCAATTCAATATCGAACTCACTCAGATTACAACATTCTGAAAGAAGGAGTGATTTTATTCGACACGAATTCAAGTTCATTCGATGAACCATTGAATATGGTGGTGTGGAAACTATCTGAGGCGGCTCCTTTCGAAGTTGCAGGAATTGGAGTAAGTTGGGCTGACTTGATTGCATTTGGATTAAGCATTGTTCTAATGGCCGCTATTATCCTATGGCCAGAATGGTATGTCGTAAACACTACGGGAATACTTGTTGGGGCTGGAGTGAGTGTAATGCTAGGAGTTTCATTTGTTCCATGGATTGTAATTATCTTCATGGTTGCAATGGCATTTTATGACCATTGGGCTGTAAATGGTAGCAAACATATGCTTACTCTTGCTGATACCATGATTGATCTAAAACTTCCAATTCTATTGGTAGCTCCTAAGGACAAAGAGTATTCATTCCTTAATGCAGATGAAGGAACAATGGTAGAAAGAGATAGGAAAAGTCAGATTTCAAAGGAATCTATCGAAACTAGTGATTTAACCTTCAAGCCTGAAAAAGAACAAAAGAAAACCTCGGATGCTATGTTCATGGGATTGGGAGATGTAATCTTCCCAGGAATTTTGGTAATTTCTGCCATGAGTTGGTTACCCAATGAAGTTGGATTCGCTGGCTTGCACGGACCAACAACAGTGGCATTTGGGACCCTGATTGGTGGATTGATAGGTTACATGATTCTAATGACTCAGGTTGCAAGAGGAAAACCTCAAGCAGGTTTACCATTACTAAATGGTGGGTCAATTCTAGGATACCTACTCACAACTATAGTGATTCTTGGATTCGATGCGTTGGCATTCAATATCACCCTCTTTTGATGCGAACCGTTGAAGCGAAGTGCCCCCTCCTAGGCCCGTTCATATGCTCGAGATGCGAATGTTCAGAGAACTGGCCGAGGTTATTCGGGCAGATCATGATCGCAGAGGAATCTCTCACGATTTAATCAATCAAGTCATTACATTGGATCAAGAATGGAAAGACCTTCGTTACAGAGCAGATCAGATTCGAAAACAAAGAAATGAAGCTGCGAGGGAAATTGCTGCTGCAAAGAAAACTGGAGATGTAGATGAAGCAAATAGAATCCTTGCTCAAGTTTCTAACCTTGGAGCACAAATTGAAGAATTGGGTTCAAAGGCAGATGAGACTGAAGAAAAAAGAGATAGGATCCGCATGAAAATACCCAATATTCTGCATGAAAGTGTTCCCAAGGGTGATGATGATGAAGGAAATACACCTCATTCAATACATGGAGAAAAACCAAAATTCAATTTTGATCCAAAGGTACACAATGACCTCATCGAGGAAAACTCATGGGTTGATTTGGGGAGGGCTGCTAAAGTAACTGGATCAAGATTTTACTATCTCAAAGGAGATCTTGCACGCCTAGAATTAGCATTGCAGCAATATGCAATCGAATTTCTAGTAAATCGGGGCTATACATTAGTCCAACCTCCAGTTATGATGAATCGAGAATCATACGAAGGTGTGACTGATTTGAGTGATTTTGAGACTGTCATGTATGATATTCAACCCGATGGATATTATGCGATTGCAACAAGTGAACATCCTCTAACTGCGATGTTCATGGACGAAATCATTGAACCGGCATTACTACCTCTGAAAATGGTTGGAGTTAGTCCTTGCTTTAGGCGCGAAGTAGGAGCGCATGGATTGTCCGACAAAGGAATTTGGAGAGTACATCAATTCACCAAGGTTGAACAAATTATAATCTGCAAACCAGATGAATCATGGGATCATCATGAAGATCTTCTACAGAATTGTATTGACTTATGGGATGAATTAGGGCTTCATTACCGTGTAGTCAACATTTGTACAGGTGATATGGGGACTGTTGCTGCCAAAAAATATGATTTAGAGGCCTGGTTGCCAGGTGTTAGTAATTACAAAGAAGTGGTTTCATGTTCTAATTGTACAGATTATCAAGCCAATCGACTACGAATGAGATTCAGAACTTCGGAAGGTAACTCTTCAGTCCATACATTGAATTCTACAGCGGTTGCAACTTCTAGAGCTCTAGTTGCAATTATGGAACAATTCCAAGAAGATGACGGAAGAGTGCGAATTCCTGCAGTTCTACAACCTTGGTTCAAAGAACAAACGCATCTAGAAAAATGCAATTGGTAAATTTAATTTTCAATTGGGAAATTCAATTAATAAAAAATAATAATTCAATTGAAATTATTCATTTTCAGTATCCAAATCTAATAGAACTGCTCCAGCATCCACTTGATCTCCAGGGGCATAATGGATTGCTGTAACTATTCCTGGAAGGTCAGCAAGGATTCGGTGTTCCATCTTCATTGCCTCCAAGACCATTAGTGGTTGACCTTCAGAAACTGAAGCCCCTTCAGGTACCAATACTTCCAGAACCTTTCCGGGCATTGGAGCAGTTAATTCCCCATCGTTATTCCCAGATGTAGATGCACCGGGTTCGATTACTTCAAAGACAACTACAGATCCATCAAGATGCACCCACCATTTGTCTCCAACCTTTGTACAGAAAACAACTTGCTCTACTCCGTTTCTATGGATAACCAATCTATTAGGACGAGGATCTAGACTGATTGATATCTCAGATGAATCAATTTCCCCCCCATCTGATTCGATAGAAATTGGAACAACTGGAGAACCACTTACCTGGATTTTCCAAATCCTTCCACTAGAATCTTTGAGATCTACCATAAAATCACCTCAAGGGAATCTCCTAGACAAAAGCAAAAATGGATCATTTGATGTAGTTCTACCACCATCTTCCATAGATGATTTTGCATGATTTCTATGAAGGCCCATGAATTCTGCTGATGCGGCCAAAACAGCTGCTGTTGAGTTGGACATTTTCGAATTCCAACCATCAGGGAAATGAATATCTATGAAATTAGTAGTGGTTTCTCCAGCGATATAAGATTCATGACGCATAATATCAATTAGAAAACCAACATTCGTTGTGGCTCCAAGAATAACAAACGATTGCAATGCTCTTTCCATTCTTCGAATTGCTTGATCTCGACTGGATCCGTGAACAATCAACTTTGCAAGCATGGGGTCAAAATCAATTCTTGCTTCATCTCCTTGGCGGACACCCGTATCTAGCCTAACACCTGGTCCTTCAGGTGGACGGAATACCGCAAGCGGTCCTGTTGCTGGAAGGAACCCTAGAGACGGATCTTCTGCATATATTCTGACTTCTATTGCATGCCCTCTTATCGATAAATCAGTTTGAGTGAATGGTAATGGAAGACCAGATGCAACACGAATCTGCTGTTCAACTAAATCAATTCCAGATATACATTCTGTGACGGGATGCTCAACTTGAAGTCTAGTATTCATTTCTAAAAAATAGAATGAACCATCCGGAGAAAGTAGGAATTCGACTGTTCCTGCTCCCGAATAAGATACTGCCTGTGCTGCCGAAACGGCTGCTGCACCCATGGCATCCCTAGTTTTTGGATCGAGTACTGGGGAAGGAGCCTCCTCCACTACCTTCTGATGACGACGTTGAATACTACATTCTCTTTCAAACAAATGAAGTGTATTCCCATGATTATCGGCAAGAATTTGTACTTCAATATGCCTTGAATTTTCTAAAAGACGTTCGATGTATACAGTTCCATCTCCAAAAGCAGTTTCTGCCTCTCTTTGAGCGGCTGCAAATTCTTGTTGAAGACGTTTAGGCTCACGAACAACCCGCATTCCTTTACCTCCTCCTCCAGCACTAGCTTTCAACAAGAGAGGATACCCTACAGAAGTCGCTGCATCAACTAATGAGTCAATGGTAGTGTTTTCATCACCTCCAACCAATATTTCTCTTCCAGGAATAACAGGTACAGATGCATCCTCCATATGACGTCGTGCAGTTACTTTGTCTCCCATCGAATTTATCGCATCAGGCGAGGGGCCTATCCAAATCAATCCTGCTGAGGTTACGGATTTTGCAAAATCTGCTCGCTCAGAAAGAAATCCGTACCCTGGATGTATTGCATCAGCACCACATGATTTTGCAGCCTCGATAATCGCATCACTATTGAGATATGTATCAGCTAAACTAGTACCTGGTAAATTGACTACCCGGTCTGCCATCTCTGAATGCAATGACCCCGTATCAGAATCTGACTGAATTGCTATTCCCTCTATTCCCATCTCCTGGCACGCTCGGATAATTCGACAAGCAATTTCACCCCTGTTTGCAACAAGAACAGATGAAATAGGCGTTGGAGCCGACTTCATCCATTCAGGCTCAGCCATTCAATCACTCCTGATCTGGTTTCCAATCAGCAGGTCTCTTTTCCAAAAAAGAGGCGAGACCTTCTTGACCTTCTCTCGAAGCACGCATCTCACTTGTCTTATCTAATGTCCAAAGCCGTAACTCCTCATCTGTACCAGTCCAACGATCAAAAGTCAATGCCAATCGTTTCGCTTCACCAACTGCCATTGGCCCAGTAGTCAATACCTCCGAAATTACAGCATCAACTGCAACTAAAGCATCTTCAGGACTATCTTCGACTTGGTTAACCATCCCTATTCGGAGGGCTTCTTCTGACCCTATGCGAGATGCCAACATCGCAAGTCGTCTAAATTGAGCACTCCCCAGTCTTCGATACACATATGGCCCAATAACTGCGGGTAAAATTCCTAATTTTCCTTCTGATAGGGCAATCCTCGTCTTTGGTTCCACAATGACATGATCCATACAAGCAATCAATCCTGCACCACCTCCTAATGCCACACCTTGAATTGCTCCAATTGTGAAACATGGGTGAGACCATAGAGAATTGAATAATCGATCTAATCGTTCGGAATCGATACGGTTCTCTTCAGAACTTTTTGCACCTGCGTCTCTCATCATATTGATATCTGCTCCAGCACAAAAATGTCTACCGTCTCCATTCAAAACTAATACTCTTAGATTTTCATTTCCTTCTGAATCCTTCAATTCACCTAGTGTAGAAACAGATCTGCTAGATGTCCAATCAAAAATTTCAATTAATTCAGAAATTAATTGAATGTTAAGAGCATTAAACACATCAGGTCGGGAAAGAGTGATTCTTGCAACAGGACCTTCAATAATTAATTTACATAATTCGGTTTCAGGTTGATTATTGGTTACAGACTTCATATTATCACATTCTGAATATACCATAATTCGTATCTGGTAAAGGGGCGTTGAGACTAGAACTAATACAGAGTCCCAAGATGTCACGAGTGTCTCTCGGATCAATAATTCCATCATCCCATAATCTGGCGGTTGAATAGTATGGACTTCCCTCAGTCTCATATTTCTGCAATGTTGGTTCTTCAAATGCCTTCAATTCTGCATCATTCATTGGTTCTAATCCCTCTCGAATTCTCTGGTCTTGCTTTACTGTACTGAGAACCTGTGCAGCCTGAGGCCCTCCCATTACGGATATTCTCGCATTGGGCCACGTAAACAAAAATCGTGGATCATACGCTCTACCACACATGCCATAATTTCCTGCACCATGAGAACCCCCAATAATCACTGTAAATTTAGGAACTGGAACACAAGAAACTGCAGTTACTAACTTTGCTCCATCTTTCGCGATTCCGCCTGCTTCGTAATCTTTGCCAACCATAAAGCCAGTAATATTCTGTAAGAAAACTAGGGGAACACCACGTTGGCCACAAAGTTCAACGAAATGTGCTCCCTTCAAAGAAGATTCAGAAAACAAAATTCCATTGTTTGCTACGATTCCTACTGGATATCCATGAATCCGAGCAAAACCACAAACTAAAGAGGTCCCATAACGTGGTTTGAATTCATGAAATCGGGAACCGTCAACTACTCTAGAAATCACTTCTCTGACATCATATGGAGTTCTGTTATCTTCTGGAATAATCCCTAGAAGATCTTCAATATCATGTCGAGGAGGTTCTGAATCGATGGTATCTAGACGGGTCTTTTGTGTTGGATTTAGGTTTTCCACTATGTTCCTAACCATCCGTAATGCTTCTGGCTCGTCTTCAGCAAAATGATCTGCAACCCCTGATAGTCGAGTATGAACATCTGCTCCGCCTAAATCTTCAGCAGAAACTTCCTCTCCAGTTGCAGCCTTAACCAAAGGAGGGCCTGCCAAGAAGATTGTACCATTTCCCTTAACGATGATTGATTCATCAGACATAGCTGGAACATATGCACCTCCAGCGGTACAAGAACCACAAACGGCAGCAATTTGTGGAATTCCTTTTCCAGACATAATTGCTTGATTGCGAAATATTCTACCAAAGTGGCCTTTATCTGGAAATACTTCATCTTGCATTGGGAGAAATGCTCCTCCACTGTCGACAAGATAGATACAAGGTATGTTGTTCTCTTCTGCGATCTCTTGTGCACGAATATGCTTCTTAACAGTCATCGGATAATATGAGCCACCTTTCACAGTCGCATCATTAGCAACAAACATACATTCTCGACCATGTACTACCCCAATCCCTGTAACAAGTCCAGCTGATGAGGCTCTTCCATCATACAACCCATGAGCTGCCAATGGAGAGATTTCCAAGAAGGCAGTTCCAGGATCACATATTGATTGAATGCGCTCTCTAGCTAATGCTTTTCCACGATTTCGGTGGCGCTCAACATATTTTTCGCCGCCTCCCTTCTCTATCTTCTGTAATTCATCCTTCAAAGTAAGGACCAGTCCCTTATTATGGGCAGTTCTTTCCATAAATATCTCGTCAGACCGATTAACCCTAGAGGGAAGGACATCCATGAGGCTCAGGCCTATCCAGTACGAGGTCGGCCTTGAATGAAGCGGGGAATCAGACGCCTAGGGCCATTCGGAATGCATCTCTTAGACCAGGAGCCAAACCTACTGTCATTAATGCAAGAGCCATCAAAATCCTAAGGTGACGATATCGATGTTCCCAACGTTGAAGTGAATAAAACCACCAAACTACTAGACCAATTACACATTTTAGTACCGTGAAACCATATGCAGAACCAAAGAATTCTATTACTGCACTAGAAAAGACATGTTTCTCAATATATCCATATTCAACTAATCCAATACCTGTAGCGATTCCATCAACTGCCTGACCATACATAGCAAGAAGCACTATTGGAGATGCAAGAATTGCTTTCCATGTTAGAGATTCCATGTCATCATGTAATTGTGTCCTTTCTTTCTCATAATCAACTAATGATAAACCCGAAGGAAGTAAACCTGGAATTGAGATGCCTCGATTCTTCATACGCTGCAGATTAGGACGGCCAACAAAAAGAAACACTGGAAAGAGAACTAATGCAGGTATTATTAGAGTCCAGAAAAGGACTTCTGGGTGGAAAATTTCTATCGCACCTGATTCTAATATTGCTGATCTGTCAATTGATAGTAAAATTGAATGTTGGCCTGAAGTCTCCAATCCAATCATCATGCGAATGTAAGAGTGCAGACAACCATATAATACCAAACAACCACCTATTCCAACTTGGAAAAGCCCCTGTTCAATAGATGACCAACGCTCCATGAATGGATGAGATAGAATAGCAACAATGATGCCAATAGCACCAAAAATAGCAACTGGCCAAAGATTGAGATAATCTTCCATGGGGGTGTCTAATCGTCCATCTTGGAGAGATGTGAGAAATAGAATTGTTTGAAACAAAATCAATGAAATTGATGCACCAGTAACCCAAACACGGTCATCTTCCTGATTTCCAGATTTAGCAGCAATAGATGCAAAAAAGCCTGCAGAAATTACCCATATTGCACCTTGGAAATGGATTCCTGGGGAAACAAACCAAGGTTGAAGGCTCGTCCCGAAAAGTCCTGCATCCTCCACTACTTCACCGAGAGACGCCCAAATTATCCATGGGAAAATTGCAAAAATAGTACACTCTGTAGCACTTATTCTAAATCTTCTAAGAATTGCTGCAATAGAAACGACTGAAAGAATGAGAGTGATGTTGTATGAAAGAGTATTCACTTGGTTGTAAGAACCATCGGCCATACTCTCTGCTCGAATGGGATCGAGAAAATATTCTTGAAAAATAGAATCTAGAAAATTACCCTGCATCATTGATTCTGAAAGAACTGCTAATCCAACAATAGAAATGATTACTCCTAGTGAATAAATCGATAATCTCTCCCACCATGAAAAACTCATGTCATCAAGACAAGGGCTAGAACGTAATGGATCCACAAACTGCCGAAAAGCATCCAAGTCATGACCGTTGCGCTCAAATCATTCTTCTTCAGTAGAAGATTCTGAAAGTCGAGCGATTAAATCCGCCTTCTTGCCACCAACAGGGAGTCCCGCTGCTTTGCAACGTTCCTTCAACTCAGCAACGGACAAAGAACCTAGGTCTTCATCTGCATCACCATTAGTTTCATCTGCAACCATCGGAGAATGAACTTCTCTGAAAACGATAGTCTGAACTCCTACGTGATCCCTCAATGTACGAATTAAGCCAAACTTCGTGTAGGCCCAATTCTGATCATAGGACACATACTCTGGAAGAGTAATAGTAAGATCATCACCATCAAAAGAACTCTCAAAGCCATCTCGGCCAGTGTTTGTTTCGAGCAATGTCGTTACCTTCTCAGCACGATCTGTAACTTCCTTGATGATTTTGTATTTGTAGCGAAGAGTCACACCAGCTAATGCATGATTGAAATCAACACTAGCACGACCGGAACGGAAAGACTTCAAAATCCCGGTTCTGCCTCCAATTTCAACCATTCCACCAATCTGTAGATTTTCTGCGTCTCGAACAGAGCGTGAAAGTTGCTGTAAACTCATTACCTCTACAGCACTAGCATCACGTTCGCCATATGCATCCGCGGGAGGGATGTCAAACTCATAATCTGTATCGACTTTAGCATCCTCAAGATGTGATTCAAAACCCTTGATTAGACGTCCATCTCCAATCACCGTAATTAATGGAGAATATGTTTGACTGGCTTCATGTCTATCGTGTTCTTGGGCTACAGCCTCTCGAGTAGTTTCGATTAAGTCTCCTGAATCTGCATTATACAAGTCATAATCTATGTGGACAATGGAACCGGTCTCCATACATATTACCTCCTTGAAGGACAACCGCGCGACCTGCTCCACCCTTATGAGCGTGGCCCTTACTTCAATCTGAAAAATCACTCAGATTCATCGGATTCATTGGTGCGGACCCTCGTTAAAGTGAGGCTAGAGCCAAGAACAATCATTGCCCATCCAATCCATACCATATGGCTTCCAGGAAGGTCATAAACCGTTAGACGTATTCTATCTACATCATCCAATTCACCCATCATAGCCTGAGTCATTATTTGATTCATTTGAGTTAAATCGAGAATCAAGATTGTATCTCCAGTCCAATGTACTATTCTATCTACTTCGGAACGTGGCCGAATTGCCCCATCGGCAGAATCAAACCTCAAAACACCAGGTTCAACAGAACCAAGTAAATCACCACTTAGATCATACACTTCAATATGGATACCAAAAAAACCATCTCCGATTGAAAAACGTTCATCATATTCAGGATCCTCAGGACTTGTGGTCAAAATGTCAGTCATTTTGAAAATGTAATCCCCATGACGGACCTCTTCATTTCTAATCAACGTGATTTGATGCGAGGGGTCAACACGATCAACTAATGTGGTTGTAAGAACGTGTCCAATGAGTAGGAGAAGAATTCCTGCATGAGCCATGTGCGAACCTAATAGACGCAATGATGCTGGTTTTCTATCACGTGTTGTAGTTATTTTTCTAATTGTAGATGCTAAATCAGCTATCGAGGGAGGTGCAGCGATAATTAACCAAACCAAAAGAAAACGGCTAATATGTCCTCGATTGATTGACTGGGTCAACAATTGATCTGAATTTCCAGGAAGAGGGAATATCTCCATCCCATAAATTGCTGCTGAAATTGAAATGAATATTCCCATGGTAAGTATTGCTCTCCGTTGGAATTTCGTTGCACTTCTTAGTGAATAAATTAGCAAAGCTGCTGATAATAATCCAATTAAAATAGAGCCAAAGGCTTCGTGAGCTTCTGGAGAAGAGCCGTCGATTTCAGCTAATAATAAGAGCCAAGTTAAGACAAGAAAAGAACCGCCTCCTGCTAAAGGAACATGCAGAGCTAATTTAGAAAGAGATGGAAATTGTTCCGCTTTATCTTCCTCAGGTGCTAATAGCCACGGTAAAAGCAACAAAAACATTCCAATTCCTGCTTGAATAGAATCAAGATGCCACGACCAACGTGAAAATAGTAAGATGGTGACTCCTATTGAAGGCCACAAAAGTGCCTGATCTCGATCATGCAACATCAAAAATATTGAGGGCAATAATAGAATGGCAACTGAAAGTGATCCGGAATTAATTAGAATCGAAATTATGCCAATAACAATCAAAAATCCTAGAATTGGGCGAGATGTCAACAAAATCTCTTGGCCTGAAATCAATACCTTCTCTGCCTGATGGCGACCAAGCCAATATGTAGCAGAGAAAATGAAAACAAGCATCACGATAAACTGAAGCAACACTTCAGCACCTTCTGCACCAGAATTCCATAATGAAAGAACTCTGACATATGCATCATTGGCCAACACGTCTCCATTTTCTGAAGCAACAAAGGCATGTACTGAGGCCCATGCTCCATTTGCACGAGTGACTAATGTCGAATGCATGGCTAAAGCTCCTGTCAGTAATCCAAGAGCAGGGGACCAAACAATCGCTGACCCTCGATTCTTCACTTTTGGGGACATTCGTAAATGAACAATAAGCAGGGTGCAAAGCCAAGGAAGTAGAGACGCAGTTTCAACAGGATCCCACGCCCAATACCCTCCCCAATCCAAGACAGAGTAAGCCCACAAACCTCCCAAACCAATTCCTAAAGTTCCAGAAACAAAGGCTGCTCGAGCTAAGGGTAATTGTTCCTGATGAATCAATGAAGGGTTTTTTCCATTCAACATGCCTTCCAATGCTACTGAACCAACTGCAAGACAAAATGCATAGAATGCAAAAACAATTGGAGGGTGAATAACCATCAAATCAGTTTGAAGAAATACATTAAGTTCCGATCTAGCTACTGAGTTATCCAATGAAAATGGTTGGAGGAGAAAGGCCACAATGAATAGGAAAAAGATTAGACAATGTAGGACGCCAGCAGTTCCAATCGTTTTCTTTTCAACATTTTCTGAAGAAAGGTGTCGCCACCACAATCGAACCAAGACTAACATGGCAATCCAGAGTAATAATGGTCCTGAACGTCCAGCCCACACTGCTGAAATCCGATAATGAATCGGAAGAGTATGAGAACCATTTATTTGAACAGTACGCAATGCGTCATAATCGATTAAAAATGCAAAAATGAGAATTATGAATGGTAAAGCCTGTAATCCAAGAATAGTGAATTCATGTGGGTGAGAAGTGCGATGAATAACAGTATGGTGCAATGCAATTAATGTCGCAATTGATGGAACTCCAAGAAGAAGTAAGTCCAACCACATTGCCAATCCCGAAGGGGGACTGATGCCCCCCGCTCAATAGGGCATCGGTATACGGTTACCAACCATAGTGCTTAGCTCGACTGTAACCAAATGCCAACATTGCTGGAATAATCCTTCGGAAAAATAAACTCGGTCTTCGCAATAACAAGCGAAGCACAACCATTGATTTTCCTGAAACTCCCATATTCGACATCTCTTCAGGAAAACAACGAGCCATGATAGACATATCTTGTTCAGAAAGTGAATATAGCGCACTTTTTCCTCTCAATATCTTCTCATATGGTGGGAATTCAGACTTCCATTTCTGAGGGTAACTTCCTAGAACACTAGCAGAGACATCATTCTTCGATATTGCATCAGCAGCAGTAATCGCAGCAAATTGAGCAGATTTCAATGCTAAATGTGAACCCCCCTCAAACAATGGAGAGGTAAATCCTGCAGCATCTCCTATCAAGAGAACCCCGTCTGAATGTGTTCGCTTATGAGGGCCTGAAATGGGAATTGTTCCTCCGAACCCGCGAATTTTGCGGCCATCATCTCTCCAGGGAGGATTTACAATTTCTAGTTGGTTAAATTCAGGCATATCCGAAATAAAACGATCTAATTCTTTCACTGCTCCACTCTTATCCTCAGTAACCAATCCAACATTAGCACGCCCATCACATTTGGGAATCATCCACAGATACCCTTTCTCAACATATTCGGGCCAGATGTAAAAATCGAGATAATCATCGGTTGGAACTTCAAGCATTTCATATTGCATTCCTGCAATTACTTTGGGTCGCTCATTAAGTTCTAATATTTTTGAACAAACACCTGCAACTCCAGATGCATCAATTACAATTCTAGCCCTAATTGGAAATGCGTCTCCTTTACCATTACAAAGATGGCCTACAAATCTGCCATCTTCCTCAATTCTCTCCATTGTTTGTAACTTGTTATCAGGAAAGAATTTAGCTCCAAAATCGACTGCCTGTTCCATCAACCATTGTTCAAAAAGATGCTTTTCCAATACGTATCCTTTTTCGGTTAGACATTTCTTTGTCCCATCTGGAAAGATTACTCGAATCCCATGCACTCGCTTGCTGATTACTTCAATCGGTAATTCAAGATCGAGATTAGATACTGCAACATCAGAAATGCATTCACCACAATGAACTGGTGTTCCAATCTCATTGTGATCTTCGATAACCATGACGTCTAATCCTAACCTGGATGCGTGTAATGCTGCGGAGCCTCCCCCTGGCCCCGCACCCACAACAAGTACATCGCAAGTTGTGGCCATGAATAAGCGAAAGAAAACCAGTGCATCAACTAGTCGCTTGTAAGATAAGATATTCATGTGTCGACATAGACGGAGGGTTATGGCGTGGAAGACCTTGAAGCGTTATGTCCGTGCTCTCGAAAAAGATGGGGATGCAATCAGGATAGAACGTCCAGTTCGTGTTGAACTAGAAGCAGGATGTATTGCTGACTTACTTGTGAAAACTGGCGGTCCAGCAGTTATCTTTGAAAAACCAGAATTACCAGATGGGACAATTTCTGAAATTCCCCTAGTAATGAATCTCTTTGGAACAAAAGAACGAACTTTGCGTGCTTTACAAGTAGATTCAGATACAGAAATAGGAGATAGATTAGTTACACTAATGAAACCGGATATTGGAAATTTTGTCAAAAAACCATGGAAAGGATTCCCTCTGGCAAGAGACGCCTTGTCACTACCTCCAAAAAAAGTCCGTCGTGCACGTTCTCAGGAAGTTGCTATGGAAGGGGTTGACCTAACACGACTCCCCATTCCAAAAACATGGCCGATGGATGGGGGGCATTACATTACATTGCCATTAGTTGTAACAAAAAATCAAGAAACTGGAGAACATAATCTTGGGATGTATAGGGCGCAAGTTCACAGTAAGAAAGAGTTGGGATTGCATTGGCAAATCCATAAACATGGAGCCGATCATGCCTCATCATATCATGAAAAAAGAATGCCTGTTGCAGTTTGTATCGGGGGACCTCCAGAACTCATTTTCTCCGCAATTTCTCCACTGCCTGATAATTTAGAAGAATACATGTTTGCGGGATTCTTAGGACGTAGACGGTTAAGAATCGTTAAAGCTCTAACACAGGATATTTGGGTCCCTGCTGACGCAGATATAATTATCGAAGGATATGTTGAACCTGGTGAAACAAAATCAGAAGGTCCGTTTGGAGATCACTTTGGATTCTATTCACATACAGGTCAATATCCTGTTCTAAAAGTAACAGCTGTCACTCATAGAAAAGATGCAATGATGCCTGCTACCATAGTAGGTTTGCCCCCAATGGAAGATGGTTTCCTTGGGGAAGCAATTGGAAAGCAATTCAGCCCAGTGCTAAAGTTTCAACATCGAGATGTAATGGGAGTGCACTTACCAATGGAAACTGGTTTCCATAATTTAGCTATTGTTTCTTCAAAACAACGTTACCCTAGACAAGCAAGGAAAACAGCGTTGGGATTATTCGGGGCGGGACAAATGATGTTCCTCAAAACCATTGTTGCAGTTGATTCTGAACAAGAACCGGATAATCTAGAATCATTATTGGATGCTCTAAATGACAAAGTCGACCCAAGAGAAGACATACTTGTAATCGAGGGAATGGTTGGTGATTCATTAGACCCTGCAACACCATATGAAAATGTACAATCAAAGATTCTGATAGATGCTACAACCATACCAAATGCTGATCCCCGAAGTGATTCAGATGGCCCAGAAGGGTCTCCCAAACGTATTGCTCCCGGTTGGAGAAAGGGGAAGGTCAAGGCTCCAGGAGTTCCAGAAGGATTTCTGCAATCTGTACTTGATTTAGATGCAGTGTCAGATGCTAGACTACTCCGTCCAAGTATGCTTGTGGTGACGACTTCAATCGAAGGGCGCCCTATGCCCGAAAACGGAATGTTCGGGTTGAATGAAGAACTTGCGAAGGATAAGGATGAAACGATTTCTCAATTGATAAATTCAATTTGGCAATTGCAAAATTCGAAGACATTACGATGGCTTTTCATCACAGATAATGATTTAGATCTACATGGCCCAAAAGCAAGAAGACGGTTACTATGGCAATTATTTGCAAGATTCGATGTTGATCGTGGCCTTAAATTCGACATAGGGAAAAGTAGGGTCGCTTGGGACGCTACAACACCTATTCCATCAATGGATGGCCCCCACCCAGTCAGAAGATGGCCTGCAGTCACACTCCATAATCAAGAAACCATTGAACGAGTTAGGTCACATGCAGAAGAAGATGGATTAGGAAGTCGAAATTGGCCCCCTCATCTATTAAAATAGGAATGATTTCGATGGGTGTAAAGGAAATTCTTGAATTCATAAAAATAGAACATACATTATTTTCACTTCCATTCATCCTCATAGGATATATTCTCGCATTCAACCAATTCATGCACGACTTGCCCGTCTCAGAATTTAGTTGGTTTCGAATGGATCTTATCTGGATTCTCGTGGCAGCTATTGGCGCTAGAGGCCTTGCAATGTCACTAAACCGAATTGTAGACAAGGACATCGATGCCGCAAACCCTCGAACACAGGGGAGACATCTAGCAACAGGTACAATGTCTATTCAAACAGCATCAATTCTCGCAGGTTGCTTTCTTTTGATGCTCTTAATTGGAGCTGGACTTCTCAATAAAGTTGCATTAATGATGTCATGGCTCCCTGTTCTTGCCTTTGTAATCTATCCGTATACTAAGCGTTACACGTGGCTTTGCCACCTATGGCTTGGCTTGTGCTTAGGACTTGCACCTGCTGGAGCTTGGGTCGCTATTGCAGCAGATGTTCATGGTTGGGCAGCAATTACTGGCATGTTTGAAACTGGAACTGAATTACTCTGGTTACCTACTATTTTTCCTATCAGTTTAGGAGTAGCACTATGGATTACATCGTTCGATATTAACTATGCACGAATGGATATTGAAAATGATCGAGCTACAGGAGTATATTCCTTCCCTGCTCGTTTTGGAGAGGATGCAACAACTAGAACATCGATTCAACTAACACTGCTTTGGTTTGCCTGCTTCGCAATATCCAACCCAATGGATGAAATATGGTTCTTAGGTGCCAGTGCTGTAATGGCATTAACCAATATTGCAGTGATTCTTGCGAAAGAAAAATTTTCGGATTTTCAAACAGTTTTGTTCCGTACATCAATGCTAACAGGGTGGATTCTTCTTATCCCTATTATTTTGATTCAACCAGAAAATGGGCTATTACAAAATTAGGGTGAAAAAATGAGTATTGCAATAATTACTGGAGGGGGTAGAGGAATTGGAGCTGCAATTTCTAGACGCCTGGGTGCTGATGGTTATCGAATATTAATGACCTACAACAACGATTCTCAATCTGCAGAATCCGTTATTTCTGATCTTAGAAAAGATGGTGTGGATTGTGTAGCAGTAAAGGTAGATTGTGGTAATACTGACGAGGTATTCATTCTAGCAGATCATCCATGGATGCAAGAAGGAATAGATACGCTAATTCTAAACCATGGAATGTATGAACGTAATTCTGCAAAGGATCTTTCTTTGCAAGAACTAGAACGTACTATGGCAGTGAATTTCAGAGGTTCGGTGGCAGTCTATACTGCACTTTCTCGTCATCTTAATGATGATGCAAGAATAATTGCTATTGGCAGCCAACTGGGAATCAAAGGAAGCCCACATGGGGCAGATTATGCAGCATCAAAAGGAGCACTTCACGCTTGGGCTAGAAGCCTTGCAATCAACCTAGCAGATTCAGGCCAGAGAGTAAATGTCATTGCACCCGGTGCAATTGATACCGATATCATCGGAAATGATACCGCCTCTAAACGAAAAGAACGCGAAAATCAGATACCTATAGGGAGAGTTGGAAAGCCGGAAGAAATTGCATCAGTGGTTTCCTTCTTATGTAGCGATGATTCCTCATACATCACTGGGGCTGTCCTCCATGTGAATGGTGGATTGTTCCTACCATGAGGATGAGAAAATGCAGTCTCAAAACGACCCATATGATCTCTCCAAATTAATGGGCAAACGGGCTGATTTAGATCAAATCCCATTTCGAATTGAAGCAGAATTTGATCCGGCGGGAGACCAAGAAAAAGCAATTGAAAAAATCATTTCTCAATTGGAAAATTCACAAGAAAGATGTGTACTATTAGGAGTAACTGGATCTGGTAAAACCTTTGCAATGGCTCACATTATTGAACATTTACAAATCCCCACTCTAATACTCAGTCACAACAAAACACTAGCTAGACAATTATGGCAAGAAATGTCTTCTCTTTTTCCAAAAAATGCTGTAGAATATTTTGTTAGCCATTATGACTACTACCAACCTGAAGCATACGTCCCTACTCGAGACTTATACATCGACAAAGAACTCCAAATGAATGAACGGATTGAACAAGAACGATTCTCCACTGTTGCTTCGCTAGTTACCCGATCAGACGTAGTAGTAGTTGGAAGTGTATCTACTATCTATGGGTTGAATCCACCAGAAACGTTTCTCCAGCATCATCTCAGAATACATGTGGGGCAAAAAGTGCAACCCATGGAAATCGTCAAGGGGCTCGTTGGATTACACTATGGAAGGGTGAGTGGAGCAGAATTTCAACGAGGAGACATTCGGCTTCGTGGCGAAGTACTAGATGTTTGGATGCCTAGTAGAGATGATCCAATCAGGGTCAAGTTTGGATTCGATGGAATCGAACAAATTCAAATTTGTGAATCCATTAGTTTTGAGCCCCTCGATGAAATAGAAGAAGCTTGGATTCACCCTAAGGAATTCTATATTACGTCAGAGGATTCATTTGAGCGTGCACTTGAACAAATCGAAGAAGAGACAAAGGAACGTGAAAAATGGTTCAAATCTCAAGGGAATGATCTTGAAGCACATCGAATTGTCACACGAACTGATTTCGATATGGAATTATTACGAGAACTAGGCACATGTAAAGGAATTGAAAATTATAGCAGACACTTTGATGGTAGAGATAGTGGAGAAAGGCCGTACTGCTTGTTTGATTTCATGTCTGCATGTGCTCAAACCTTTCATGGAGATCCAGAAAAATATCTCGTAATCATGGATGAAAGTCATGTTACTCTCCCCCAAGTAGGGGGGATGCATGCAGGTGATCGCTCAAGAAAAGGGAATCTGATTGAGCACGGCTTCCGACTTCCATCAGCATTTGACAATAGGCCATTAAGAATAGATGAATTTCAATCTCTTATTCCAAGAATGGTGTATGTTTCTGCAACCCCTGGTGAACGAGAACTTCGACATTTGGCTGAAGTAACAGGGCAGCCTGTACCTGAAGGATTGCTACATGCACCAGGAGGTGGAGGCGCAATCGAATCAAATGATCCAAAAATACGTAGAAGTATGTTGGATATAATGAATGAAATTGAAGGGATTGTACAGATGGAAATTCGGCCTACTGGGCTACTAGATCCGATAATTGAAGTTCGTCAGACTAAGGGACAAGTTCAAGATTTACTCGATGAAATAAACGAATGTATCCAAAGAGATGAACGTATTCTAGTTACGGTACTGACCATTAAATTCGCAGAGGAAGTTGCAGATTATCTTCAACGAATGGGAATTAAGGCACATTACCTACATAGCGAAATTGGAACGATAGAAAGATCCGAGATTATCAAAGCATTGAGAATTGGCCATATTGATGTAATTGTAGGAATTAACTTACTACGAGAAGGGTTAGATCTCCCTGAAGTTAGCCTAGTTGCCATATTCGATGCGGACAGAGAGGGGTTCTTACGGAATGAAAGAAGCCTCCTTCAAACCATTGGAAGAGCTGCAAGGAACGAAAATGGGAGGGTTATTCTTTATTCAGATTCAGTTAGTTCTGCCATGCAAGCTGCTATTGAACAAACTGTAGAACGGAGACAGAGACAACAGAAATACAACAAAGAAAATGGAATCATACCTACAACCATCAAAAAAGCACTACCCACGATGGGAGAAGAAGTGGAAGAATTACTAGCAGGTACTGCTGGAAAAGGATCTTCAGGCGGAAAAAGATTTGTTGGTAGTTTTACAAAATCTCAACAGAAGCGTGATCCTGATTTAGTCAAAAAATTCGGGTTAGGTGCAGGTACTTGGAGTGAACACGCCACTGAGGAAGATTCTGTTTTATCCAATGTCAGTCAACCATCCTGGGTTAAGGTTGCTTCAGATACATTGCAAGAAGGAATACATAGAATAGAAGATGAAACTCTTGGAAATAAAATCAAATTAATTGAGCGGTTAAGAAAAGAGATGAATACTGCTGCATCTCGATTGGAATTTGAAAGAGCTGCCAAGATACGAGATAGAATTATCCAAT
This sequence comes from Candidatus Thalassarchaeaceae archaeon, assembly GCA_030747885.1. Classification (GTDB taxonomy): domain Archaea; phylum Thermoplasmatota; class Poseidoniia; order Poseidoniales; family Thalassarchaeaceae; genus MGIIb-N2. The sequence continues at coordinate 2,279 of JASLJW010000049.1, read as the reverse complement.
TGGAAAATGAATTTATCAATTGAAAAATTTTGATATAATCTTCCATAGAAACGATAGGTGATTGCTCTTTCGCACGTAATATGGCATACGAGAAGGAGGACTTCGATCAACCGGTATCGGATTACGATCTTTCTCAAACAAACACCGTAGGCGAACTGTTTGAACAAATGAAAGTTGCAGGAGGATTTACTGCAACAAAACTAGTCAAAGCAAGAGACATCCTGAGAGCTGCGATTGACGAAACAGTCAATGCAAAGAATACTGAAAAATCTGTACTCAATTGGCTATCATTTCCAGCTTGCCTCATGGCAACTGGAACTAGGGGGTTCTTCATTGAAGCAATCAAAAGTGGCTCATACAATGTAATCAGCACAACCTGTGGCACTTTAGACCACGACATTGCAAGAACATTCAGGCACTACTATCATGGTTCATTTGACCTAGACGATGCTTTACTAGGAGACATTGGATTAAATCGACTTGGGAATGTTATTGTTCCAAACGAATGTTATGGTGACATCCTAGAGCCAATTGTTCTCCCATGGTTAGAAGAAATTGAAGAGGAACGAAGAAAAATAAATCCTGAAAATCCTTGGCTAGGATTTGGTTCAGTAGAACTATGTTGGGCATTTGGAGACAGAATAAATGATGAATCATCTTTCCTCCATCATGCAGCAAAGCATAGAATTCCCATTGTAATACCTGGGCTTTCAGATGGAAGTATTGGTGCCCAACTCTTCATGCATCGGCAAAAATCACCTGAATTTATGATTGACTTTTTGGCGGATGAACAAATTCTATCAGATCTTACTTGGACAGCAGACACGTCTCACGCATTAATGGTAGGCGGAGGCATATCAAAACATCATGTAATCTGGTGGAATCAATATAGAGGCGGATTAGATTCTGCCGTAGGAATTACTACTGCTCCCGAACATGATGGATCATTATCAGGGGCTAGAACAAGAGAGGCTGTTTCATGGGGGAAGATCCGACCAGATGCACCACATGTTACTGTTGAAGGGGAAGCATCAGTACTGTTACCCCTACTTGGTTCAGATTTATTTTGAATTTTCTAATTCCGCAGCAATACATTCCATCAAACCAACTCGCATTGCTATCAAAGGCCTCCAGCCATCTGTACCACAACTCATCATAGCTTCATGAAGCGGTCCCAAATCAGGCCTTGTTTGATTTCCTTCCACTTGGGAAGCAGCAGGAGAAGGGGATTCACCCAGTGATTCAGCAGTGTGTGTTCCATGGACTGCATTTTGAAATCGGGTCCAAAGCCTAACAATCTCATCTAATACCATTCTTTGATCCCATGCACGTCGCCCAGAAAGTGAGAAATTTCCTGCAATATTATTCAATTCGAGTGTTTCAATTGCTCGTTCAGCATCACGGATGTGAACCCAATAATATACCTCATCATCTACCTCCGGAATTCTTCCCTCAATTATGTCTCGTATCCAATAATTGATTGGGCCATTGCCATGCGGAGAATAAACATCAATCTGTTCAATTTGAAGTGATGAAGACATTCAAAAACCTCATTCTTGGTGAGATATGAGCGCCTCACGAACTAGATCAACTACAAGATTAACCTCTTCTGAAGTAATCTCGAAATGAGGTGTGAATCTAAGAGCGTTTTTCCCACCATGAATAATCCCTAATCCCATTTCTCGGCACTTCTCTTCAATCTGGCCAAAGCCTACAACCATGTGCGTCTCTGGATTTAATTCAGCGCAGCAAAGAAGGCCCGTACCTTGCACCTTTAGTACAATCTCTGGCATTTCTTCTGATAATCTTTGTAATCCAGAAACAAGTTCCAATCCCCTCTTTCGAATATTTTCACGGAGTTCTGGAGTGATACTGTCCAAAACTGAAACTGCTGTTTCTAATCCCCTTGGATTAGTAGTCATCGTATTTCCATAAATCCCTACTACATACAATTCAGAAGCGCGTTCATTCATCCCTAGTACTGATAACGGATATTGACCTGCATTCAAGGCCTTAGACCAAGTCTCAAAATCAGGTGCTTCACAATCCTCAAATCCCGGGTAATCTATTACTGAAAGACAGCCTTGTCCCCTAAGGCCTGCTTGGATAGAATCGACGAGAAGCATACTTCCATGTTCTAAGGTTAATCGACGTGCTTCATCATAGAATTCTCGAGTAACACATTGTCCAGGATTGCCCTCACCTTGTACAGGTTCTATTGCCATTAATTCAATGAAAATACCTTCATTTTCAGCCTTTGTAAAAGCATCACGTAAAGC
>JASLJW010000048.1 GCA_030747885.1 Candidatus Thalassarchaeaceae archaeon | reverse complement strand
TCGAGATTGCAGACAATGCTATGGTTACTGTGACACCTATGGTGATCGCCGGAAGCGTCTAAACATAATCTAAGCCAATTCGGCACAGTGGGACTGTTCCCAGCCCTCGGTCTAGAAATCGGAATCCCTTTTCTTTGATCGGCACCTAACAGATTTTATTTCTTCAGAAGATATCGGAAATAGCCAAGTTCACCATTGGTGAATGAATCATAAACAGGAGTCCCTCGAACACCTGCAAACGTCTCAAAACTACGACGTATGATCGGCCCTGTTCCTTTTTTGATTCTTGACTTCTTATCGTCACTAACTAGATCTAATGCTGCAACAACCTCGGGAGTTATGTCTGCTTTTTCCTCTATTTTGAATCCAATAGAAAGAAAAGATTCGTGAATAGATTGCATTGTTTTCTGATCCCGAAAATCAGTCCATGCTAAATGGCCACCTTGCCTTAGAACACGATGTGCTTCTTGAATAAACTGAGACATGTCACTATAACAATGGCTTGACTCAACATTGTATACAACATCGAATGATTCATCTTCAAAAGAGAGATTCATCGAGTTACCTTCAATGAAGGTTAGATTGTTCTGACGCCCATACATTCGATTGCATAACTTTACTGCGGCACCTGAATAATCTAAAGCTACCAATTGGGATGGAGAATACGTACGAGCAATCCAATTTGCTCCACCACCTCTACCTGAGCCCACTTCCAATACCTTCTTCCCATGCAGTTCAATATCGCGAATATTCATGTGATATAATTGGATAAACAATCTATCTGATTCATCTTCTAATTCCAATATTGGGGGATTGTCATCTATAAAACCATAATTCATGAAACCAAAATCGCCCCATGCCTTCGCTTTAGCAAGACGTTGGTACCACCAACGCCACATTTTGTCGCCAATTCTTCTTGGAAGGATTTTCAACAATGTTGCAAAAATACGTGCAGGGAGGCCCAAACGCATCTCAAATCTTCCATTTAACAGAACAACCTATCGAATCTGTGCGAGTAACTGAAACTTTTTCTCCTGAAAGCATTAATTCAATTGCATCAGCCAACTCACTAGTAGTTGCTTTACTAGGATCTCTGGGGGAATCGTCTAATCGACCTCGATAAACTATAGTTTTCTTGCTATTTACCAAGTAAAATTCTGGAGTTCGTTCAGCCCCAAATGCATGTGCTACTGATTGATCTGCATCATGTAAATAGGGATAGGACATTGATTTTGCTCTGTTGACCATATGTTCCCAATCATCGCTTGGATAAACTATAGGATCATTGGAATTTATCCCTACAAAACCTAATCCTTTTTCACGGCATTTGGATGCAATAGATTCTATTCTCTCTTCATTCGCAATTACATAAGGACAATGGTTGCAAGTAAACATAATTACTCCACCTGATTCGTCAAATGTAGTTGATTTGAAGATGGCTTCTTGGTTCAGTGAAACGTTGGCATCTGGTAATTCAAAATCGGGCGCAGAATCGCCTGGCTCTAATCCGCGGTCAGAAGACATAATCTTCCCACCAAGAAGACCACGTTCAACCTAACGGATGTTCAAATTACTTTCTTACTCAATGATTCTTCCAATCTGATTCTTGCTAAATGATTGGTTGGGTCATGGTGCAAAACACGTCTCCAACAAGTTTCAGCCCTATCCAAAGGTCCAATTTCATGTGCAATCGCAGCAGCATGCAATAATGACTCAGTATGTGATGGATCAACACTTATTGCTGATTCTAAATCTGCTAATGCTGCTGGCAATGCACCCTGTTCAATGTAAAACTGGGCCCTCATATGCCAAGCATCTGGATTATCGGAATCCAAACGAATTGCTTCATCCAACGGAGGTAAGGCTTCTTCAGAACGATCCAATGCACAAAGTGTGGCGCCCATGGAAATCAGAGCAGGCACATGCCCTGGTTTACGTTCGATGATTTCTCGTAAAGCAATTTCAGCCCATTCCCATTTGGTTAACCCCATCAATGCCTCTGCTCTACGTAATCGCGCAAGATCTAATTCTGGATATTGCTTCAGCAACAATTCTGAGTCTTCTAGAGCTATTGCGTGATCATTCATCAATACTGCAACTGTCGCTCTATTCAAACGAGCTCGAACATGGTTTGGGTCGCTAACTAATACATCATCAAAACGTCGACGTGCTTCATCCAAATTGCCACGTTCAGCTGCTATTAATCCACGAATATAATGCAATACTTCAGTATCCGAAAGTGATGTTTCGGCTTCATGAACTAGGCGTTCTGCTTCTGGAAGATTTCCTTGGTCTATCTTCAACAAGGCATGTTCAACCAAAATCATAGGGTCATTTGAGTCTAATCTAAATGCGCGAACAATGGAAACTTCTGCCTCATCTAATTCTCCAAGTTGACGAAGTGTTCTAGCACGACCAACCCAAGCAAGAGGGGCTTCTCTATCGAATGTAAGTGCGGTATCAAAGAAAGTTAGAGCGCCCCTAACTAATCCTCGGTCATGATGGCCTGTACCATCTCTTGCAATATCGGCTTCTCGAAGTACAAGTCTACCTTTCTGGATATGCATTTCTGAGCACTCCCATGTTTTGGAAGATGCTTCGACTAGGAGATTTCCTGCAACTTCGTGGTTATCATCCAACATATGTAAGAGAGACAAATGCGCCCTTACATGCCCGTTTTCAGGAGTTATTTCCAGAACAGATTCTAAAGACGAAATCGCTTCATCAAAACGATCCAATTGCATCAACAAATCTGCCTTCATAATCCATTCAGGTTCTCCAAGAGCAACTGCATGAATGGCTGCCTTCAATGCTTCATTGAGTCTATTTGGTTCATTGGATAACAATTGAGATTGTAAGGTCCATGCTGGGCCATGTTGCCGGTCGATTTCAAATAATTCATTTAGGGCATTTAAGGCCCTTCCTGGTTCATTTCGAATAGAATGTAATCTTGCTTTAAGATGCCACGAATTTGGATCATTTGGATTGGTTTCAAGGGCCGCATCAACCTCTTCTAAGGCAGTAGATGGGTCGCCTGCTCGTTCTCTTAAACCTGCAAGAAGGGCCCGATCTGCTGCATTTTGAAGACCAAGTGCTTCCAATCTTCGAGAATCAAGTTCAGCTGCTGAGTCGCCAATTCTGAATAATAAATGGGCGCGCTCTCTCAATAATTCTGGATCATCTGGGTAAAGGTGGAGTAATTTATCCAAACGATGACGGAGGAAAATATCATCTCCATTTTCCCTCGCAATAGATGCTAATCTACGAAGGGTTCCTTCATGACGTGGAGCTATTTTTTCGGATTCAAGAAGGCATACAAGGGCAAGATCACGATGTCCTAGAGAATTGCAAAGTTTTGAAAATATTCGACATTGGACATCATTCCTACCAAATAAAGAATGGATTGCTAGGTCTTTTTCTTGAATTATTCGCATATGATTAGAAAGAATTTCTCTACGTACAGAGTCTAATCGTGCAATGTCTGTTTCAATTGTGGTTTCTTGAAATGATGAAAGAAGAAGTCTCAAAGAAGAATTAAATGAAGATAATTGGAATTCATTTCCATTGTCTAATGATTCGATTAGATGCTGAGATTTCAACAATACATCTGAACCGGTCAAGCGCCTACTTGCATCTGCTTCGTCAATCAGATTGTTCAATGCACCACTTAGTGTGGACATATCATCCTCGATTAATGCATCATGAATTGATGATGATTCTTGTAATTGATTTATCCTCTCATTCATTTGCTGTAAGGCATAGACTGAGGCTCCGATTACAATCGCCAATAGAGCAATCAATCCACTCGTCAGAGGGTCCATTGCAGTAATTCTCACTTATCTACACTTAGCCGCTTCCCTCTTACTTGCTCTAAGAATGCTATTTTTGGATTGCGGATTAATGTCCGGAACCGTGTTCAGAGGTTGTTTGATGCTGAAAAAAGCCATTCTTCAAATGTCGAACCGTTGATTCAGGTTTGAGGTGGGTGCGTGACTGACTGGACTGGGTACCTTCGACACTTTGTTGAAGAGGGGTTCAGTGAAGATGGAGTCTCTAATCTTCTAGGCACAAACCCAGATAGTGATTCGATTTTATTGGTTCAACAAACAATTAACAATGCAAAGGATTTGATTTCAGTGCTTGAAAATGCACCCCAATCATTAGAGGATGCTGCAATGGGAATGAAAAATAGGCTCTTGCAAAATCCTTCTGAATTGGAAGAAATTAGAGCGAGATACAATGCAATGTTAGTAGCAAAAGCACCATGGGTTAGAGCTGCTGAGGAAATGCGCGACCAATGGTCAATGGAAGGTAGATCAATTGAATTAGCAGCATGGATGAGAAGGTTGGGGACAGTTGATCACAATTCGCCAAAGGAAACAATGGCAATTGTACAAGCCATTGAAAATATTGCACCCAGAGACCAAGTAAGAAAAGCAATAGAAAACCTGGAATCTAAACAACGTGAAAGAGAGGCAATCCTACAAGATATGGTAAATATCTTAGAAAGTAAGGGGTGGGATTTACAATTTTCAAAAGGTGCTGGTCTTGCTCAACGATTTGAAGAAGCTGCAGACTGGTTGGAATTAGAAGATAGAATTGATGTCTTGGAGGATAGGATTGTATCTTTTAGAAATCGACGTCCTGATGCAGCGCAAGTGGGATTGGAAATTATTACTAGTGCTCGGAGAAATGGAAATTCTAATGCAATCCAAGAATTGGAAATTGCAACCCAAGATGAAATTCATGATATCAACAAAAGTAATGATGAAATTCTTCATTTACTCCATAATTGGGAAAAACGGGGATTAATCATCTTTGATTCAGCGATTCCCACGCAAGAGCAATTATTGGAAATTGAATCTAATCTAAAATCCATGGAAAGATTCTGGGGTTCTGTGGTAGAAAATTGCAGAATGCTTAGGATTCTTCTAGATGAAGCAGGAATTGATGCACCTGATTGGTTGGGAAGAGTAGATTACAATGATAGAATGCTCGAAATGTTAGAAGAATTGGGAGTTGAAAAGAGAGATTTGGAGCAATCTGTCGAATCTGAGCTTCAAGATTGGAAAGACGTTGGTCTGAAAATAGATTTCCTTGAATCATCGGAATTATCTCTTTGGGAAATCAAAGAAAAAATGAATTTAGTTCGTCCTTCTGCAGAGGCAGCTAAAGTTATTCTCAAATCAATTGAATATCTAGATCATTCTATTGATTCAGAACGTATTCAGGAAATTTACGATAATATTTTGGTTGATTGGCACGACAATGAATCATTAATAATTGAATCAAATGAAATCGAGAAAATTACACTCAGGCAAGAACGTCATTTGGCGATGTTGTTAGAAAGGGCAGCAATTATTTCAATGAATATAAGAAAATCTGGGCAATGGACATTATCAGAATTTGAAGCTAATTTGTCTAAGGCTGAAATGAAAAGAGATAGAAGTACAGAACGTAGGGAAATCGAAGAAAGAAAAAGGGAGATAGAAGCAAAAGTGAAAGAGATTTTACCAATTAGTACTCCAGTAATTAATTCTCCAACAAATGATTCAGATTCATCTATCAAAGAAAGTCTTTCGATTGAGGAATGGACTGAAAATATTGCTGCTGATGGAAAGCCATTCTACTACAACAATCGAACAAAGAAATCTACATGGGAAAAACCTGAAGATTTTACATTTGTTGAAAATAATATAATTCGGGGTTCTGAACTAAATGAGATTGATGATGCGAAGAAGTTCATGGAACAAGTTGTAGAATTCAAAGAGAAACACAATCCCCTTTCCATCAATGAAATTGTTCCTGAAAAACAAAAAAAGAAAGTTGAGGAAATTTCTCAACAACCATATTCTCCATTGAAAGATCGGCTTGGAATTGTTGGCATGGACCCATTAGAAGTACAATCTTCTCGATCTAGAGATTTACGAATTCAAAGAATTCTCAGATTAATACCCATTATTGAATCTGAAGTGGATGAAATGAAAAAAGAAGATTTTGTTCAATCTTTAGAGCCGCTACTTGATAATATCGAAAAATGGGTACGTGTAAGAAGTGAACATAGACATTGTTGGTCAAATAATGATGGATTAATTGAAAAAATTGATCGTTTGCAAAAAGTACTTGATGAGGTCCCAGGGCCTGGAATTCAATTGCCTATTGGATTTGATAAGAGGCCGTTACCCAAAACTAGTGAAGATTTGATTTCAGAAATTTCTATTCTTTCTAATGAAGGAATTGTCTCCATTTCTGGAGGAATCAAAGCACTCTAATCAAAGGTCACTAAGAACAAAGACTTCCACTCCGTCTAGAGTATCTTCATTCACAGATGATGCTAAAATATGCGGAACACCAGCACTCTTAGCTATCTCAAGTGTTCTTGATGTGATTTTACCATTGAACAACATTCCAACTGCTCCGGAAACATTCTCAGCCCCCTCTGCAAGTTTACTCGCCCCTAACGGTTCAGAGAGTTCGCCATCTTCAAGGACAAAACAAGCCTTATTCTTAGCCAACCCATCAAACGATTCTTTCCACCCAAGAACTTGATCGGGGACATCAACAGGTGTGAGATCTTCCTTCTTTCCTAGAACTTCAGTATCTTGCTTATCCAAATCAGCCTTGAGTCGAGAAACTACCTTTGATGCTGCTTCTTTCTGATTCAAACACTTGGTGATTACCTTGCCTTCAAGATGTTCAACTTCACGGCTTTGAGGTGCTAATGCAACATGAGTCAACGACTTTCCAAGGGTTCCCTCTAATTCTACAAGAAGAAGTGTCCCGCCGCGATCGCCATCCATGAATGCAGTAACAGTGGATTTCTTCTTGGCGAGTTCTGCTAGTTCTTTGGATATTCCAGCACCCATTGTAGCAATTGAGTTCTTAATTCCATGTTTCAAGAGATTACGAACATCATTTCGTCCTTCAACAATAATCAATGCATTACTATCGATAGCATTTGGTCCACAAGTCATCCCATGGAAATCGGTCTCAGTTCCAAGAGTTAAGACCGAACGAACCTCATCAAGAATATTCGACGATTCTTCAGAACCTGCATTAACAATCTGAATTAACAAATCCTTTGCTCTATCGACAACTTGAGTTCTCTTTGCAGATCTAACATTCTCTATTTTCTTGACCTTGATTACTGCTTGACATGGACCAATACGATCTATCGTCTCAAGGGATGCGCCAATTACTGCTGTAGTTACCTGGTCAATCATAGTAGGGAGGCGGATGATTCCTTGGACCTTCCCTCTTTGATTTTCTAATTCGACATCAACATGTCCAATACGTCCCTTTCTTTGCATTTGACGCAATTGAAGGCTCTCTCCGAGAAGGCCTTCTGTCTGTCCAAATATTGCTCCTACGACATCCTTTCTTTGGACGGTGCCATCGGTTCTAATACTCGCTTCAATTACATATTTTGGTTCTGCTGCCATTTTAATTCCTTCTTTGACCTAGTCCTACTAAACGTCCCTTCGGACAAATCCCCACCATCCGGCGGGCACGAGACCGAAATCGGCCGTGAGCGTGACTAGGATGGCTAGAACCCAGCAAACATCAGGGATTAACCCACCGGCGATTCTCGTCAATATTCCTGATATTATTTGGGACAGCCTTCAAGGGGGACAGATTGAGTGGAGAGTCATGACCGGCGCACCTGAGACCCTCAAAGTCTTCTCCGCCATCATTCGTGTCGTTCTTTCTGATGGAGTGCTTACTCAAGAAGAAAAACGATTGATTATTGCCATTGGTCGAGAATTGGAATTGGATGATGGTGATCCATTAAAGGTGTATGAAGCAGTACTTCGAGGCGAAGAAATCAGTGGGGGGAGAGAGATGACTAGAAAGGAACGTGTTGACTTGTATAGAAAATCATGGATGACCGTTCACTTCAATGAAGATGAATCTGATGATGAAGCAGCAGTAATGCAATGTCTCAGGGAAGAATTACACTTCTCAAAAGATGAAGCTAGTGCAATTATCGAACCATTAAGGGAAAAAGCAGAACTAGAGGAAGAATCCGATACATTTGCTGGAAAAATGAAGAAAATCATCAGAAGGTGAATCCGTGCAGGATCCTCTGGATGATCATCTGTCTATTGCAAGTACACGCACACTGCAAAAACCTAGATTGTTACTTCAGCATATCAGAGATGCGTATCCAATCGGTATCCCTGCACTTTCAATCAAATCTACAACCGATAGAATTGGTTTGGATGCGGGATATTCGTTTCATTTAGGAACTGCTGAGCCTGAATTACGACGAATTGCATCTTGGATTATTACAAACATCGAAGAGTCGGAAAGAGTTGAAGTTATTATTGGCAGATTATGGAAGAGATTTGGAAGAGAAGATTTAGTTCTCTCATCAATTCTATTAGCGAATCTACCAGAAAAAGAGAATTTTCCAGATTGGAAATGGGCCACTTTGATCGATTTAATTTCTCATGTAGAAAGAAAACGTGAACGAATTCCAATAGAAGTAATGCTTCTACATGTAGAAGAGATGTCTCGTGCAAACTGTTCAAAGATGAGTGAAGATTTGGGATTGAAGTTGTTAAATGGATCTAGGGCCGAGAAATGTTTGGGGATTGTAGGGATTTATCAATTGTCTAAAAAAGAAACAATCAGTGAAACTCTGAAGACTGGATTAAATTCTGTGATTCTTCCTGATGGAGATGGGTTGCTAAGGCGAATAAGAGATGCTATTGTGAATGATGCGCGTAATGGTCAAAGACATTGAGATAGAGGGAAAGTCATGAATGAGACGATTGTTCCTGCAGATGAGCCCATTGTTGAGGGTGTTTTGGAATGGACAATTGCAAGGGATGCTGAAGATATTGGCATACTAATGAAATGGATATCGGAAGCAAAGAAAAAGAGAGAAAGAGAAACTCTAATCGAGCGAACTAGAGAACTACTTTCAGAAATTGAGCATGCTACTCGCCGTCTAGATGAAATGCGGTAGGTGATAAGATTCAAGGTCTAATTCTAGCGGGTGGGTTATCGACTAGGATGGGTAAAGACAAGGCTAGTTTACTTCTTGAAAATAAGACATTAATCGAATGGGCGATTTCTAATCTTGTTGATGCTGAAATAACCAATATCACAATATCTGTACGAGATCAACAACAAGCTGAATGGGTAAAGCATCTCTTTGGAAATAAAATGAAAACAATAGTTGATTCAGAAGAATGCGATGGAATCTGGGATGTTCTGAAATTTGCTCTACCTAAGGGAGGGAATGTTCAGATTCTACCCGTAGATTCTCCTTGGTTTGATTTCAACGCGATTCAATTAATGGTGAAGAAATTCAAATCAAATTCAACTTCTATTGGTATTGTTCCTTGGAGTAAAAATGGACCTGAGCCTTTACTAATGCAAATTGATTCTACACAATTTTTGAATTTGATTTCTACAATGGATGCAATGCCTCTACGTGAATTGGTAAAAGGAAATAGATTCCAGAGAATTGATTCAAAGGTCATTGAAGAAAAAATAGGGCATGCTAATGCACTAAGGAATCTGAATTATCCTGAGGATCTTATTTTCGAATAATCTGACCATCAATTATGCGAATTTTTCCTTCTGCAAAATCGTCGATAGCTAGGGGATAAATTTGGTGTTCAACCACCTTTACTCGTTCCTGAAGACTTTCAATAGAATCGTCGGGGAAAACAGGAACTTGAGATTGTGAAATAATTGCACCAGTATCCATTCCTGCATCTACAAAATGGACAGTGCACCCGGAAATGGAATCACCTGCAGATAGAACATCTTGATGGGCGTGTGCCCCTGGATGTTTTGGCAATAAAGAAGGATGAATATTCAATATTCTTCCTTCCCATCTAGAAACAAAATTAGGGCTCAATAATCGCATATATCCTGAGAGAATTATGGCCTCTATATTGTGAGAAGATAGTTTCTCTTCGATTAATTCCTCATGCTTGAGACGTTTAGAATTCAAATCAATAATTGAATTAGGTAAAGAAATTGCAAAATTCTCAATTCCATGATTTTCTGCGATTAAAAGGCCCTTGGCTCCCAAGCGGTCACTAAGCACTAACGCAGTAATGTGGCAAGATGTTTCAGATTCTTCAACATGATGCAATAAAGCCTCCATACCAGAACCACTGCCTGAAATTAGCACTGCCAACCTCATTGGATCCTCGGGGGTGCCAACTCGAAGAGGCATGGCTGTTGGATGGGGGGTTAGCGCTTGAGCATATTCACAAATTGGCATCTGGAGGGGGCACGATTATTACTAGAAAATGTGGGGCCAGCATTAGGAGGAGTGGAATTGGAACGGCTCAATACAATTGATGAAATCGTTGAGCGATATTCAATAGCAAGTAATATGATAAAAAGTAGAATCTATGTTGCATTAGGTTCTCTATTTCTTGTCTTTGCAATTATTGGAATATGGGTTCCTGGATGGCCGTCAGTTTCTTGGGCGGTACCAGCGGCTTTTCTGTTCTCTATGTCGAATGAAAAATTATTTCGGTGGACTCTGACAAATCGCTTCTTTGGGGCAGTAATATTCGAATACTATGCAACTGGGAAAACACTTCCCTCACATGTAAAATTCGTTATCGCTGGGATGATTGGGGGGATGTCTAGTCTTTCAGCATATTTTGTATGGGTTGTTTCTTCCAAAGGAGAAAATGGTGAATTGTTTCAACCATCTACTTGGACTGGAGCAGATGAATTTGCAGCTGGTGCAATCACAATATTAGTTGTGGGTTTGATTGGAATTTTTTACATATTTAGATGGGTAAAAACTAGAACAAATTAGACTATTCAGATTCATCAGTCAAAATTATTGGTTTGGGTTCAACTATAGGATCTTCTGAAGACTTTGGTCCTCTAGTAAAATTCCAAATTGCAAAAGGAGTACTCCAAACCCCCCCACCTATTGCACCTATGAGAATAATAGTTGCGAGAGTATCTAAATCGCTATTCGGGGCCCCGAATGATGCACCTAATACTGGCATAACAAAGGTGAGGAATGAAATTGGAATTAGTTGTTTTAAACTAGGATTACAACAATCAATTCTTTGTGATATTTTTTGCACCGCAAAGGCTGATACGAAAATCATTCCAAGGAAAACTACAATCGCTGAACCAAAGGAAGGGGGTTCAAGCCCTATTTTCACCATAATCACTGCCACTAACATACCTAATGTAGCGCCTGTTCCCGCACCTACAACCAACGTATTTTTCCAATTCAT
>JASLJW010000047.1 GCA_030747885.1 Candidatus Thalassarchaeaceae archaeon | reverse complement strand
CAGCAAGTATTGCCTGCATAGAGGATCCGCATAGTCTGTTGATTGTCGAACCCGGGACTTCAGGAGGAAAACCCCCCATGAATGCCATTAGACGGCCAATGTTGTAGCCTTGTTCTCCCTCGGGATAAGCACAGCCTACGATAATGTCGTCGATTTCATTTGTTTCAATTGTTGAATTGCGCATGAGTGCATGAATTACCTGTCCGGCAAAGTCATCTGGTCTAGTGGCCGAAAGGGCACCCTTGTGTGCCTTGGTAAACGGGGACCTCCGCCAATCGACAATTACCGACCGCACAAGCCCTCCTCGGGAGGCTGGCCCATAACGGTTCCCGGCAATGTGATTCATCCAATGACCGAGGGGTTCTTGAATAATCCACTTCGAGGTGCACACATGATTAGGGAATGCTCGATGCATGGATATTTTTCCGATGACGATCTTTGTCCTGCATGCAACTCTGAGGGCAAGTTCATCTTGAGTACGAGAGAAAGAGATGGCATGGCAAGGAAGTTGGCACTTGTTCTTAGGCACGCACCGGAGAAGTTTCAACTCGAAATGGACATCAACGGTTGGATAGACGTAAGAGATATTGTTAGGAAGTTCAAAGATGGGGGTCGGAGGCCCCAACATTGGCTAAGGCCACATCATCTTAGGGCAATATCTGAAACTGATACCAAGGGGAGATATGAAGTCCGTGGGAATATGATGCGGGCCACTTACGGGCACACTGTAGAAATTGAGTTGGATCTCCCATCGAATGATATCCCAGATTCACTTTTCTACCCATCCGATCCTGCGGAGGCGGAGAATCTAGTGGAAGTAGGAATAAGCCCTGGTGATCGCTCCCACGTTCATCTCTCAGCCTCAATCAGATATGCTGCAGAGGCGGGTAGGGTCCACCACAATGACCCTGCAATTATTGAAGTAGATACGGCAAGAATGGTGGCTTCTGGAGAAACAATCTGGCACGCTGGTGTGACTGTTTTCCTCACTGACAGCGTAGCTGGAGAGTACTTGTCCATTGTGGACGAAGACGATCCAGAGCTCTCGTTACTGAGGGAGTCATGGTCTGAAGAAGAGTGATCAGAACTCACCACATACTGGACAGAACTGCAAATCACTGATTTTTTCCGCTCCGCAAGAATGGCACTCTCCGGTTTTCGTAACTGGTTTTACGTCAGTATTGCTCTGTTCCCTGACAGCCGACTCCCTTTCTACGAATGGTGAAGAACTAGTGCTTTCCAGGCTACTTAGAACCTCGCGATAACGAACAATCTCAGATATAGCAATCTCAATCTGGAGTAGTCTACGACCCCTATCAATTTTGTCTTCAATTGAAGTGGCGATTGCTAGCTCAGACTGGAGCCACCTCTGATACCTTTCAAGTTCTGCCGTGTCAATCACATTATTTCCAGTGAGCACTATGCGTTAAACTGTATGCCGTGATTTGAAAACGTTAGAATACATGACACTGGACCTTAGGTTGCAAATGGCAATAAGAGTGGCAATAAAATTAGGCGGGGGCCTAATAACTGACAAGAGTACGATGAAAAAATTTGATCATAAAGCAGTGGAAGGAGTTGTAGATACGCTATGTTCTGTTTCAGAACTTGGTGCTTCAATTGTCCTGGTTCATGGGGCAGGCTCATTTGGACATCTCCTGGCAAAGAAATGGGGAATTTCAGATGGATTGAATATTCTAGAAGAGAAGGGCCAAAGGGAAGCAGTTAAGGAAATTCGTTCAGACATGAGGGAATTGAATAAACTGATCATGGGAAAAATCTCAGAAAGGGGGCTGGAATGTAGTTGCCACCCACCATCGGACTGGGCCAAGGGAACCGGAGCCCGATTCTCGGGTGAAATTTCAATCTTCGAAAGAGGGGCTAGAGAACCAATACCGGTAACATTCGGTGATGTTGTTGATACTGATGATGAGTCCGAGTTTGGGATATTGTCAGGAGATGATTTGATGCTACGTTTGTCAACTGAATTAGGAGTCACGCACAGCATTTTTCTCATTGGTGATTCTGAGGGCGTTTTGAGTGGACCTCCCGGTGAAAAGGATTCAGAATTGATTACGCACTTGCGCCCCGATACGAAAATAAAGGGGGAGCATGATGCCGATATCGACGTCACTGGAGGGATTGGATTGAAAATTGAAAGGTCTCTTGAGATTGCTAAGTTCGTCGACGAAGTATGGATAATCGATGGTAGAAAACCAGACAGGGTTCTTGAATTATTGATTTCTGGAGAAACAATAGGGACTAAGATTCTGAGCGGTTGAGTCTTCATATACACCACTCTGTCCCATGTAGTTTAATGGCCGATGAAATCGATGAGGTTGAAGACCATGATTCGATTCAGGCAGAGATGATGGGTGAGATGTGTCTAGTTGTAGATAGTGATGATAATGTCATCGGTGCTGAGACAAAACTTGACTGTCATAAGGATGGTGGAATTAGGCATCGTGCCTTCAGTGTACTAATTTTTGATTCACTGGGGCGTCTTTTGGTTCAGAAAAGATCTTCTGAGAAGATTACATTCCCAGCGATATGGGCTAACAGCTGCTGTAGTCACCCTCTGGATATAGAGTCAGAAAATGAGGGGTCGAATGGAGTTAAGAATGCAGCTAGGAGAAAACTAGAGCAAGAACTCGGAATTCCAGTGGAGATTACTGAAACTTGGTCTTTCCACCACATCGGGAGAATGGAATATTCTTGCAGGTGGGATAATGATTGGATTGAGAGGGAAATAGATCACATCATGGTAGTTCATGCCGATACTGAAGTCAACCATAATGAAAATGAAATCTCAGATGTTCTCTGGATGCCTTCATTAGAAATTAGCAGAATGATGGATGGTGATGGAATCTGGGAGGATGAAGTCATTGCTCCTTGGTTCAGATTGATCTGGGAGAAATTTGCTATTCCCAACGACTGCGATCCATATGCCATGGCAAGTTCGATAAATGAGGATATAATCTACTGTGGAGAAGTAAACATGGATGGACAATCAGTTAAGCCCGGGCAGAAGCTGCTAGATGCTCTGTCTGACCATCGAGTCAGAGTAGAGGGAGAGATAATGGAGAGTCTAGGAAAGATGGAGCAGAAAAACCTCCATGGAGCGATGACTCACCTGTTCAAAGGAGGTGGGAAGAGGCTTAGGGCGATTTTGCCGAGACTCGTAGGAGAGGCTGTAGGAGGTGCAAATGATGGCCACTATACACTAGGTGCATCAATAGAAATTATCCATAACTTTACCTTAATTCATGATGACATTATTGACCAGGATCCAATCAGGAGGGGGCTTGATGCTGTCCATGTCGAATACGACGATGCCACGGCAATAAACGCTGGAGATGCAATGTTGGCTGTTGGATTCGAAATACTGGCAGAGTCAGAAGAAATACCAGACAATCAGCTCAGCCATCTTATTCGGTCGATTGGCGAGATGGTTAGAAAGGTTGCAGAGGGCCAGCAAGAGGATATTGAATTTGAGAGTCGTGACGAGGTCTCCGAACAAGACTACATAGAAATGATCGCAGGAAAGACGAGTGCTATGTTCGAGACCTGTGCCAGAACAGGAGCAATACTAGCCAATGCAGATGAAGAGACTGTAGAAAACATGGCAGAATGGGGCTTAAATCTAGGATTATGCTTCCAATTGATGGACGACCTAATCGACATCACTGGAGACACGGAGACTCTAGGGAAGCCCGCAGGATCTGACATAGTTCAGGGAAAGATGACACTGATTGCCATTCATGCAAAGCAAACTGGAGTTGATTTACCTCATTTCGAAAGAGTGTTTGGTTCGGGTGATCCCGATGTAGGGTCATTATCCAAGGCAGTATTAGAATTGGGGGGCTCGGGATCAATAGAGTACGCAAGAAGCAGGGCTATGCATCACCATTCATTGGCGCACGATTGCTTGGACAATCTTCCTAGCTCACAAGCAGTTGATATCCTCAGGGAGTTGACCGACTTCCAATTGATTAGAATCAGTTAATCAGTCAGTGTATTGAGACTCTCCTGGAATCTCTTCTTTGAGGCCCTTCCTCTGTCTAATTTCACCAACAATCTTGTGAAAGAGTTCGGGAGGGACCTGATCATATCCGGCATTCTCAGTATTCCATACTGCCCTACCTTGGGTTGCAGCTCGAATGTCATTAGAGAATCCGAAAGATTCTGCGACTGGCATCTTTCCAATTACACAAGTTACATCGTTTTCTACGGGCATGTCTTCAATTACGCCTCTTCGAGTGATTAATTGCCGGGTAATACCCCCGGCCCACTCTGTAGGGGCATCGATTCTAATCTTCTGAATTGGTTCGAAGAGCACTGAATTGGCTCTGAGAAGCGCGCCCTTGATTGAATTCCTTACTGCCGGTATTGTCTGGGCCGGACCTCGGTGGATTGCGTCCTCGTGTAACTTTGCATCCACTAGTCTAACCAGAACACCAGTAAGAGGTTCGTCGGCGATTGGTCCCTTCATGCATACATCGTTGAATGCCTCAATAATCAACTCCCTTGTTTCATGGAGGTTCTGTATGCCCTTTGTGTCGTTTACTAGTACAGTTGTGGCATTTATGGCGTATATCTTCCGCATTAGGTCCTTGTCCATTCCGAGCTCGCCAAACTTATTTCCGACTTCCTTTGCATCCTTGGTCCT